>CAZUDR010000123.1:0-8450 GCA_964618715.1 uncultured Undibacter sp.
CGAGACAGGACTGCGCGACGTGCGGCGCCTGTTGGAGGAGCACGATCTGCGCGTGGTTGCCGCGCTTGCGAGCCGGCTGCTGGTGCTGCGTCACGGCAAGGTGGTGGAAGGGGGCGCGGCAGCGGAATTGTTCAGGAATCCGAAAAGCGACTACACGCGCGCGCTGTTCGCCGCCGCCTTCAATCTCGAAACCGCGCCGGAAGGCGTGGTCTCCCAGTAGGCGATGGAGGACAAGTCCGAGCTTGCCGATCTGCCGGCCGAAGTCACGGTATCGCCGCCGGAGCGGCTGGCGGCGGGCTATCGCGACTATGAGCGGTATCGCCTGACGCTCGCTGGCGCTGACGGTGGGAACGTGACGCAGCAGCGCGATGTACTCCGTGCCGGACGGGTCGTGGTGGTGCTGCCGGTTGACCTCGTGCGCGATGAGCTCGTGCTGATCCGCCAGGTCCGGCTGGCGGCGCATCTCGCGAATGGCCGCGGCGATCTTGTCGAGATTGTTGCCGGTCGCGTCGAGGATGGCGAGCAGCCGGCGGCCGCTGCGCGGCGCGAATGCGGCGAGGAGATCGGTATTGTCCCCGACGTCATGGTTGAAGTGCTCAACTATCTTACCACGCCCGGCCTGACCGACGAGGAGGTGACGGTCTTTGTCGCCGCTGTGGACGCAGCGCGGGTTCCCTCCGGCGCCCACGCCTCGCCGGATGGAGAGCAGCTGCATGTCTTCCGCGTCAGCATCGATGCTGCACTGGCCGCGCTGGCACGCGGCCGGATGCACGCAAGCCCGGTAGTCATCGCCCTGCAATGGCTGGCGCTCAACCGCGGCCGTCTTGCCGAAATTCTGGCCGGATGAGTCACGCAGTCGTGATTCGCACCCGGTCCATCTGATCGGCATGAACACCGGTCCGGCATTCACATTTCCGGCAATTGAAATGACCAGATTGATCCGCTCTGCCTGCCTGATCGGTCTCACCGCGCTGGTTGCGCTGACGCCATTCGGCGCAGGAGCCGACCAGGGCGTTTACCCGATCAGGGCCGACGATGGCGCGATTGTCGCCAATCATCGCGTGCCGGCCGGGCTGGAAGGCCGGATCGGGAAACTGCCCGGCGTGGTTGTCGCCGGCAATCCGCGCGGCAGCATCACGCTCAACGAGTTCTACGATCTCAACTGCCCCTATTGCCGCCGGGCCTTCTCAGACGTCGATTCCCTGCTGAAGAGCCACAAGGAACTCCGGCTGGTGCTGGTGCCCTTTCCCGTCCTCGGGATTCCCTCGATCCAGGCATCGCGGGTCGAGCTGGCGGTGGCAGAGTCGGTGCCGCCGCAGAAATTCTACGAGTTTCTCCGCCAGGTCTATTCCGGCCGGGGCGTGATCGACGGTAACCGCGCCCTGGCCGCAGCCGAGGCGGTCGGGCTGGATGTGAAGGAATTGCTGAAGATCGCCAATCAGGATTCGCTCGCCGATACCATGATCGCCCATGTCCGGCTCGGCGATGCGCTGGCGATCCAGGCGACCCCCGGATACGTCATCAAGGGTGTAGCCATCGTCGGCCATCCGGGCCGCGCCGCGCTGGCCAGGATCATCGAGTCGGTCAAGCGCTGCAACGCCGTGGTCTGCGAGGACGCGGCGCGCTAGACCAGCCGCCGCACGCTGGTCGGTTCACTGCCCGCCGCGCTGATGCGCGCGACCGCTTCCGTCACCGGCTCGATCGCGACCGCCATGTGGTGCGCGTTGGCATGGATGAGCGTGGTGCCATCGCGCACGATGGCGACGTGGCCCTTCCAGAACACGAGGTCGCCGCGCCGCAGGTCGTCGAGGGCGAGGCGGGCGCCCAGCGCCTGCTCCTGCATGTCGCTGTCGCGCGGGCACGCAAGGCCCGCGGCCTGCAACGAGATCTGCACCAGCGCCGAGCAGTCGAGGCCCAGCGATGACTTGCCGCCCCACAGATACGGCGCCCCGAGGAACTGCTCGGCAGTCGCAACATAATCGGGCCGTGCCGCCGGGAGCGGCGCCAGATGAGCCGAAGGAACATGCCAGCCGGAGACCGTGACCGCGAACCGTTCGTCCTGCGTTGCGATGGCGAGGTGTGCCCCCATTGGCAGGCCGGCGAGCGGTGGCGCCTTGATGTCGGCTGCCGGGAAGGCGAGGGTGCGCAACGCCGTCACCCTGTGGGTCGCTGCCGGGCCGGGCGGGGCAAGCGCGTTGGCCGACAGCCAGCCGACATAGCCGTCGCTTTCGATCTGGCCCCAGGCCCAGCCTTCTTCGGTCATCTCGTAGACGGTGACCCGTTCGCCAAACAGTGCTTCGGTATCGAGTCGCGCGTTGTGCGAGGGCTCCCGGCGCAGGGGCGCGGCAGGTTCGATCACGTCACAGGGCGTGCCGTCGACGAACCGTTGCGCCTCGACCCGGCCTTGCAGGTGACTGGCCGCGAGGTCGGGGCGATAGGGGTGGATGCGGGGGTCGAGTGCCGCCATTGCTCAGGAATAGCGGGCCTTGAGCAGCGCGTAGAGCGCGCGCGCCGACTGGCACTCGCCGCCTTCCGGCCGGCCCGGTTTGGCCGATGGCGTCCAGGCAAAGATGTCGAAGTGCAGCCAGGCCGGCGTTGCCACGAAACGGCGCAGGAACAGCGCCGCAGTAATGGCGCCGCCGTGGCCTCCCGAGCCGGCATTGTTGATATCCGCCACCCTGGAATCGAGCATCTTGTCGTAAGGCCGGTAGAGCGGCATCCGCCACAGCGGATCGGCCTCACCCCCGGCTGCACTTACCAGATCGGCGGCCAATGCATCGTCGTCGGTGAAGAAGGGGGATACGTCGGGTCCGAGCGCCACCCGCGCCGCGCCGGTGAGCGTGGCGAAATCGACGATCAGTCCGGGTTTGTCCTCGTCGGCCAGCGTCAGCGCGTCGGCGAGAACGAGACGTCCTTCTGCGTCCGTGTTGCCGATCTCCACGCTGATGCCCTTGCGCGAGTGAAAGATGTCACGCGGACGGAAGCTGGTGCCGGAGACCGAATTCTCCACCGCCGGAATCAGAACGCGCAGGCGGACCCGCAGGACACGCGCCATGATCATGTGTGCAAGCGCCAGCGCGGTCGCGGCGCCGCCCATGTCCTTCTTCATGTTGAGCATGCCGCTCGACGGCTTGATGTCGAGGCCGCCGGTGTCGAAGCATACGCCCTTGCCGACCAGCGTGACCTTGGGATCGTTCTTGCGGCCCCAGGTCAGTTCGATCAGCCGCGGCGCACGCGCCGAGCCGGCACCGACCGCGTGGATGAGCGGAAAATCGTTGGCGAGCGCTTCCCCTTTGATTGACCGGACACTGGCATTGAACTGCTTGGCGAGGGTGCGCGTAGCCGTTTCCAGCTCGGCCGGTCCCATGTCGTTTGACGGCGTGTTGATAAGGTCGCGGCACAGCGTGACGCCCTCGACGATGCGGCTAAGGTCTCCGGCGTCAACATCCCCGGGAACGACCAGACGGACATCGCGCGGTTCGGCCTTGCGGTAGCGCGCAAACTGATACGCCTCCAGCGCGAAGGCGAGCGCCGCCAGCCGCGCATCATGCGGCGAGTTGGCGAAGCGGTAGACGCCCGGTGGCAGCAGCCCCGCGAGCGATCCCGGGCGAAACAGGTCCTTGACCGGTTCGTTCTCCTTCTCGAGACCGAACAGCACCGCGGCCAGTCTGCCCTGTCCATCCGGGACCATGAGATGGCGACCCGGCTTCGGCTCGAAACCGGCGGCACGGACGAAGGCGCGCCCCTGCGCGTCGAGTTGCCTGATTGTCGTGTCCAGGTTTTCGGTGGTGGCAAACAGGATCGGTACGGTCTGCTTCGTACCGGCACTGACGAAGATCGGATGCATGGTTATTCCGCGGCGTCGCGCATTGACGATTTGGGCAGGTAGCCGTCGCGGGTCTGCGGCAGTTTCCAGCCGAGCATTTTCGACGCGACCAGCGTGCGCAGCACCTGGGCGGTGCCACCGCCGATGGTGAACATGCGCACATCGCGCACCATGCGCTCCAGAGGCAGTTCCCGCGAATAGCCGCGTGCGCCGAACATCTGCAGGGCGTCATTGACGATCCCGATGGCCGTTTCGGAGGCGAAGATCTTGGCCTGCGCCGCCAGCATCGGGTCGGGAAACGCGCTGCCGCCGGGTCCGCGCGAGCGCGCGGCCTGGTAGAGCATCAGGCGCGCGGCGGTGAGGCGCGTCTGCATGTCGGCCAGCATCCATTGCAGGCCCTGGAATTCGCCGATCGGCCGGCCGAATTGCTCGCGTGCCTTGACCCATTCCAGGGCTTGGTCGAGCGCGCCGGCGGCAATGCCCATCGCGACCGTGCCTGCGCCGACGCGCTGGCTGTTGTAGGCGTTCATCAGGTCGGCAAAGCCGCGGCGGAAGCCGGACGGGGGCAGGACTGCCATGTCGGCCGGAACTTCGAGATTGTCGAAGGTCAGCTCGCCCTCGGGCATGCCGCGCAGCCCCATGGTCTGCTCGCGTCTTGTCATCTTCAGTCCGGCCGGCGTGTTCCTGTCGGGATCCCGCACGACGAGGAATCCGCCGACGCCAAGCTCGCTTCCGTTTTCGTCGAACACCCGCGCAAAGATCAGGTGCAGGCGGGACACGCCAGCGCCGGTGATCCAGTGCTTCCTGCCATTGATCACATAATGGTCGCCGCGCTTGTCCGCGCGCGTCGTCATCGCCAGGGCATCGGAGCCGGCCTCCGGTTCGGTGATGCAGATCGCCGGCTTGTCGCCCTCCAGCACGAGCCCGGCGGCAAGCTTCTTCTGCTCGTCGCTGCCATAGGCCATGACGGTGGAGATGGCGCCCATATTGGTCTCCACCACGATGCGCGCGGTGACCGTGCAGGCCCTTGCCATTTCCTCGATCACCAGCACCGCATCCAGGAACGACCGGTCCTGGCCCCCCAGCGCCTTCGGGATGGTCATGCCGCAGAAGCCGGCCTTGGCGAGCGCCTGCACGATGTCCCAGGGGTATTGCTCATCGCGGTCGATGGCGGCCGCGCGCGGCCGGGCCACGTCCTGCGCAAAGGCGCGGGCCCTCTGCCTGAGTGCGGTTTCGTCCGGGGTAAGGCCGAGATCCATCCGGCAAACCTTATAGCCAAGCCCGGCGGTTAACCAACCGTTAGGGTTAACCTTTTATTGCTCGGTAGGAATATGCCGCTGGGGACCCATGCGCCTTAGATCGCATCCGAGGACGGTTCTTGCCACCCGTCTGCTCGCTACCGCTGCAGCGGCGGCCCTGGTCGGCCTGTCTCTTGCCGCCTGCAAGACGACGGGCTCCGACATTACCGGTTCGATCGGGTCGTCGTCCCACGAGCCGCGCACCGAAGCCGAGTGGCGGCGGTCGCTCCAGGTCTGGGGCGAGCGGTACCAGCGCAATCCGGGCGACGCCGAGGCAGCCATCCATTACGCCCGCGCCTTGCGTGCCACCGAGCAGCGCGCCCAGGCGGTGGCGGTGCTGGAACAGGCCTCGATCCGCCATCCGACGAACAAGGAACTGCTCGGTGACTTCGGCCGCTCGCTGGCCGAGGCCGGCCAGTACGGCCAGGCACTCGATACCCTGCGGCGTGCGCACACACCGGACAATCCCGACTGGCGCATCCTCAACGCGCAAGGGGCGGTGCTCGACCAGGTCGGGCGGCACAAGGAGGCGCAGCGCCAGTATGCGGCCGCGCTCAAGATGGTGCCGGACGAAGCGTCGGTGCTGTCCAATCTCGGGCTGTCCTATGCGCTGGAAAAACGGCTCAAGCGTGCCGAGGCAACGTTGCGGAAAGCGGCGGGGCAGCCCGATGCGCAGCCGAAGGTGCGGCAGAACCTTGCACTGGTGGTCGGCCTGCAGGGCCGCATGGCGGAAGCCGAGAAGATCGCCGGAGACGGCCTGCCGCCGGAGGTGGCCGCTGCCAATGTCCGCAATCTGCGCGAGATGCTGGCGGACCGGGACGGCTGGAAGAAAATGGGCCGGCAGCGCTACGGATCCTCGCCCGACGCCGGGACCTGAAACCTTCCGCAGATTACCGGTTGAATTCCGGTCGCGCCGGGGCGCGGCGTCTCTGATCAACCGGTTCGTTGCCGGCCGGAGCCGCCCTAGTTGATTCCCATCACCTTGATGGCGGCCGGGCCGAGAATGACGATGAACAGCACCGGCAGGAAGAACAGGATCATCGGAACCGTCAGTTTCGGCGGCAGGCCGGCGGCTTTCTTCTCGGCCTCCGACATGCGCATGTCGCGGTTTTCCTGCGCCATCACCCGCAGCATCTGGGCAAGCGGCGTGCCGTAACGTTCTGCCTGCTGAAGCGCCATGCAGACCGACTTGACGCCGTCGAGGTCGGTGCGTTTGGCCAGGTTCTCGTAGGCCTGCCGGCGGTCCGGCAGGTAGGAGAGTTCGGCCATGGTCAGGGTCAGTTCTTCCGCCAGCGGCACCGACTGGCGGCCGATCTCCTTCTCGCGCCGTCTCTTGAGGCGCTCCTCGGCTTTGCCGGATTCCACGCAGATCAGCAGCAGGTCGAGGGTGTCGGGGAAGGCGCGCTTGATCGAGAGCTGGCGGCGCTGAATCTGGTTTTTCAGCAGCATCAGCGGCAGGTGCATGCCCGCATAGGCAGCCGCAATGGCGATGCCGATCTTCACCGGTAGCGGCTGATTGAGCTTGAGCACGACAAGCATGTAGAACAGCGCGGCGACCAGGGTGATGGCCGGCGTGAGCAGGCGCAGGAACAGGAACGTGACGTACGGCGCCTGGCCCCGGTAACCGGCCTGCACCAGTCTGAGCCGCGCTTCTTCCTGACCAAGCCACTTGTTCAGGTTGAAGCGGTCGACGATGGTCTGCACGTACTGCTTGGGCGACTGCCGCAGGCTGACCTTCTGCTTGTCCTGCATCATGCGTTCGCGCTCGCGCTGACGCATCTTCTCGCGCTCGAGCGCGACCGAGCGCATGCGCTTGTCGAGCGGGTTGGCAAAGACGAATGGCATGGCCAGCGTCAACACCGTCGCTGCGGCAGCGAGCGCCGCGAACAGCATCGTCAGGGACTGCGTATTGATCGAGTTGACGAGGATGTCGAGCATGGCCAGTCGTTTCTAGAAGTCGAAATTGATCATCTTCTTCATGACCATGACGCCCATGAACATCCACACCGCGGAGGCGGCAAGCATCAGGCGGCCGAGCGGTTCGGTCCAAAGCAGCGAGATGTATTGCGGGCTGGTGATGTAGACCAGGGTCATCACGGCGACCGGCAGCGCACCGATGATGCCGGCCGAGGCCTTTGCCTCCTGCGACATTGCCTTGATCTTCGCCTTCATCTTCTTGCGGTCGCGCAGCACGCGGGACAGGTTGCCGAGCGCCTCGGCAAGGTTGCCGCCGGCGCGTTGCTGAATGGAGATGACGATGCCGAAAAAATTGGCCTCCGGCACGGGGATGCTCTCGTAGAGCTTGCCGGTGGCCTCGCCGAGGGGCATCCCGACGGCCTGGGTTTCGATGATCTCGCGGAATTCCGATTTCACGGGCTCGGGAGCCTCGGCCACGATCATCTTCATGCAATCGAGCAGCGGCAGGCCGGCCTTGACACCGCGCACGATGATGTCGACCGCATCCGGAAAGACCTCGAGAAACTTGGCCTCACGCCGTGACTTCAGGAATGACAGCAGCCACAGCGGCGCGCCGAAGGCGCCGGCGAAACCGAGCGCGCTGGCGGCAATATAGCCGGCGCCGGTGAACAGGCCGGCCGTAAACAGCGCGATGCCCACGGCGGCGCAAACCATGAAATACTGCCGCTTCGACCAGGTCAGCCCGGCCTGGGCGATGCGCACCGACAGCGGCATCCGCTTGTTCGGCTTGTGGCGCTCCTCGAATTCCTTGAGCGTGTTTTCGATGGCGTCGCGGCGGGACTTGGGCCGGCCGCGCGATACTCGTGCCGTCGGATCCGTCCGGGCGACGTTGGCAACGCGCTTCTCGGCCTTGCGTTCGCCGGACAGCACCGGATAGACGAACACCCAGGCCACGCCGCCCATCGCGACCGCCGCCAGGAAGAAAATCGCCAGCGTCTGGATCGGCATGCCCTAGGACCCCGCAGGTTCCTCGGCTTCCGACGCGTCGAGCGCGGCTGCCAGCCGGTTTTCCTCGCTGTAGTAACGGGCGCGGTCCCAGAACCGCGGCCGGCCGATGCCGGTGGAGCGGTGGCGGCCGATGATGCGGCCCTGCTGGTCCTCGCCCATCATGTCGAAGACAAAAAGATCCTGGGTGACGATGACGTCGCCTTCCATGCCCATCACTTCGGTGATGTGGGTGATCCTGCGGGTGCCGTCGCGCAGCCGGGCGGCCTGGATCACCACGTCGACGGAGGCAACGATCATCTCGCGGATGGTGCGCGAGGGCAGCGAGAAGCCGCCCATGGTGATCATCGATTCAAGACGCGAAAGGGCCTCGCGCGGGCTGTTGGCGTGCAGCGTGCCCATCG
>CAZUDR010000124.1:0-8446 GCA_964618715.1 uncultured Undibacter sp.
GATGAACGACATTCTCATGCACAGGCGCGCGGTGCTCGCCGCGCTGCTCGCCTCGACCGCCGCCGCAGGACCCTGATCCTCACGGCGAGCGCAGACGCGGCCCTCCTGTGCAGCCGTCGGCCCCCCATAGGACCTTGGGCCAACTCGATTTAGCCCCCATCCAGGCTCCACAATCAGCTGCGGCCCGATCGGGGGAGCGCCGCAGACGAAGGAAACTGCCGCTCGCGCCTGATTTCGGTCAATTTTGCTCGGAGAAACAAAATGAACGACATGCTCATGCACAGGCGCGCGTTGCTTACCGCCCTGCTCGCCTCGACCGCTGCCGCCACGCTGCCGCTTCCGGCGCTGGCGCAGGGCGACCCCCTGCCGTCGTGGAACGACGGGCCCTCGAAGAAGGCGCTTACCGACTTTGTGGCGAAAGTGACCCGCGAGGGCGGCCCCGACTTCGTGCCTGCGCCGCAGCGCATCGCCACCTTCGACAATGACGGCACGCTGTGGTGCGAGCAGCCGATGTATGTGCAGCTCGCCTTCGCGCTCGACCGGGTGAAGGCCATGTCCAACCAGCATCCGGAGTGGAAGGACACGCAGCCGTACAAGGCGGTGCTCGACAACGACATCGCCACGCTTGCGAAGTCCGGCGAGAAAGGCGTGGCGGAAATCATCATGGCGACCCATGCCGGCATGACCACAGAGGCGTTCGCGAAGATCGCCAGCGACTGGATCAAAACCGCCCGGCATCCGAAGTTCAACAAGCCCTATACCGATCTCGTCTACCAGCCGATGCTGGAAGTGCTCTCATTCCTGCGCGCCAACCAGATCAAGACTTTCATCGTCTCGGGCGGCGGCATCGAATTCATGCGCCCCTGGACCGAGCGCGTCTACGGCATTCCGCCGGAGCAGGTGGTCGGCTCCAGCATCAAGACGAAGTACGAGGTAAGGAACGGCGTTCCCGAACTGGTGCGGCTGCCCGAACTCGATTTCATCGACGACAAGGCGGGCAAGCCGGTCGGTATCAACTCGCACATCGGCCGCCGGCCGATCGCCGCGTTCGGCAATTCCGACGGCGACTTCCAGATGCTGCAATGGACGACCGCCGGTGACGGCGCGCGGCTCGGCATGCTCGTGCACCACGACGACGCGGCGCGCGAATACGCCTACGACCGCAAGTCCCACATCGGCACGCTCGACAAGGGACTCGACGAGGGCCCGAAGCTCGGCTGGACCATCATCAGCATGAAGGACGAGTGGAAAACGATCTTCAAGTCCTAGTAGTCCGCGTCTGCCTGCAACCGCGCATAGCGAGCGCTGCCCGGAAATGGAAACGTCGTGGTGATTGCCACCACGGCGTTTCGCCATTTTGCGCCGACCGTGGCAGGCCCGACCAGTTGATAGCGGCGGGCGCGCGCGTCTCGGTCCCTACTCGACCCTGGTCGCCTCGATGTCCGCCTTGACGCCAAGACCGAGCGTCAGCGGGAACGAGACGTGATGGCCGCGGGTGGTGATGTTGTCGTCATGCACGGCGAAGCTGACCGTCACCGCGCCGCCCTGCTTCAGCACCTTGTCGTCGGCATTGCCGGTATCGAGCGGGCGGGCCCAGGTGACCGTCCACGTGCCGTCCTTCCAGTCGCCCCTGACGTCCGCGTTGTCGGCGGCCGATCCCGAAGCGCCCGCGCGGGTGACGTAGTATTCGGGGATCATGTCACCCGCTTTCCAGCCGGCGCCGGGATCGAACGCGACCGCGTTCTGCTCGGGGATCAGGGATGTCGGCTTCGACTGGTCGCGAAGCGTGGCCTCGGTGCGCGCCTTGAAGCCGACTTTGGCCTCGTCGAACATGTATTTGGGCTGGTTCTTCTCCTTGTCCCAGTTGGTGCCGAACACGTTCTTGCCGGCGTCGGAGAGGCGGTATTCGAGCACGTAGCCGTCATCGGCCATGCCGACCGGGTTGGAGCGGTGTCCGCGCCACTGCATGAGGTCCACGAAACCGTTTTCCGCCTTAAGTTTGGCGATCTCTTCGGCCGACTTGGTCGCCACCCAGTTCGCCAGCTCGTCGGTGCGCGTTGACGGCAGGTATTTGCGCACGTCGCTTCGCTTCAGCACGCCGCCAAGCAGCGCATTGGCCTTCACATCGTCGCGGCTGGCGACGTTCGGCATGTCGCGCATGCCGGTGTGGCAGGTCAGCCAGCAGCCCTGCTCGGCGAAGCCGGCCACGCCGCCATCGTCGATGATCAGCGACAGCCGGTCCTCGTAGACCGCCGCCTTGCCGTCCTGCCAGACATTCCTGTGCAGCCGCGGATAGCCGTAGACCTTCCACGCCTTGCCGTCGAAGCGCCAGTGCGGATGCGCCGAACCGGGGAAGTCGTTGCGCGTCTTCCACCGGAAGCGCATGTAGATGTTGTCGGCGTCATAGGCCGCCTGCACGGCAAGGTCGATGACCGCCTGCTTGCCGGCGACCGGATGCGGTTCGAGCTTGCCGCCGCCGACAATGGCCGCGCCCAGCTTCTCTTCCTGCCCCGCGTGGCAGGTCAGGCAGGCGCCGCCCGTCCTGACCATGGCCGCGCCGGCATGCTCGGGGCTGCGCAGCCACTGGTAGCCGCTCTGTCCGGGGTAGAAGAGCTTGACCGTCTTTGCGGGAATGGCGCTCCAGTCCGCCGGCGGCGCAGCGACGGCCGTCGATGCCCCGGCCATCAGGACGAATGTTGCCGCGCCGATCCCGCGAGACAGTGCCGGAAGCGCCCGTGATTTGGATGTCTTTTGCATGCGTCACTCCCCACGATGAAAACCCCCTCGGGATCGCTGACTGCGCTCCCGTCCCCGTCGCGTCGATATGAATTTGATCGGGCGGCGCGCACCCTGACCTTGATCTATGTCAGATATCGCGGCATCCGGGCCGCACAGGCGGTCGCCCCGCGCGATCACGCGCCTTCGAAGATGCGGCGGAAGAAGTCGGCGTAGAACCGGTCGGTCGGATCCATCCTGCGCCGGTACCCCTGGAACAGGGCGATCTCCTCGCCGAAGGCCTTCTGCACCTGATGCGCGGTCAGCGATCCGGTCTGGTTGAACAACGGCGTGCCGTCGTGCTCGCTGCAGAACCGGTTGTAGGCGACGAGGAACTCTTCCCAGCCCGGCAGGCCGGTGGCGACCGGATCGAGCGTCAGCACCGGCCCGCGCCGCGTGTAGGAGAACAGCGACTGCCGGTCCTGGATGATGTGATAGCCGACATTGAGCAGGTCGCAGCGGTAGTTGTTGTCGTCGCGGTACTGCTTGCAGAAGGTGAAATAGTCGCGGATCGCCTGCGCGTAGTGCTCGCGCGGAAACGCCCAGATCGAAAACGTGTAGGAGGCAAAGCCCGCGGTCGGCGGATAGCGGATGATCTGGTCGGCGGGGCTGGAATCGTCGTCCTTCAGGATGGCGGTGAGGAACCAGGCGGTGACGCGGTCAAACAGATTGTACAGCGCGTAGCGCAGCGGCCGCACCGGCAGGATATAGCCGAGCAGCTTGGAGTAGCCGGGGCCCAGCGTCTTCCAGACGTAGTTGCGCACGCGCCACTGCCAGGCGCCGGGGCTGACCTTGCCGGGACCGTCGGAGCGGTACTCGACCACGACCTTGTCGAGAAACGGCAGCAGATAAAGCATCATCGAGCGGTTGCCGGCGATCAGCTCGTCGAGCCGGTCGGCGAATTCGTCGAGGTCATACGTTTTGTGCTCGACGGCGAGCGGGACGATCGGCTTCACTTTGAACGTCACCGAGTAGATGACGCCGAGCATCCCGTAGGACGAGCGCATCGCCGCCATCAGCTCCGGGTCGCCGGCCTCGGTGACCTCCAGCAGCGAGCCGTCGGCCTGCACGGTCTTCACCCCGATGCAGTAGGAGGCGACCTGGCCGAACTCCCAGCCGTGCGCGGCGGAGAAATAGGAGGCGTCCTTGGTGCCGCCGCAGGCGCCCGACCCCACCGTGAGATTGCCGATCTCGCAGTTGACGTAGAACTGCAGCCCGTTGCGTTCCAGCTCCCTGGCGGCGTCGATGTGCAGGACGCCGGCCTGCATGGTGATCTCGCACCGCTCCTTGTCGATGTCCAGGATCCTGTCGAGGCGCGTCATGTCGAGCACAGTGCCGCCTTCGGCGACGACGCAGCGCGTGGTCGAGTGATGCGATCCTTTCGCGCGGACAGGCGCCGGGTATCGCGCCGGGTCCTTCACGATCCGCCGGATGTCTTCCACGCCCGTGATCGTCTCGACCGAGTGCGGGTGATAGGTAATCGAGTGCTTCCAGTTGCTGACGGTGACGGCGGCCATGGCGTCTGCCTCTCGTGCAAGGCTGGCCAGTCGGCAAGCAATACGTTCATCGTGCGCCCGCGCCGGTTGAACCGCAAGCACGCCAGATGAAGAAAAAGGCCGGGTGCGGACCCGGCCATCACGCATGACAGGCGCCGGTCCGCCGGCTCAGCTTGTGCGCGCCAGATCGCGCGCCGACGGCACACGCCGCGGCTCAGGCACATAGTAGTTGCCGACCTTCACCATCTTGCGCGGCCGCGCCACGATCGACATCAGCCGGTCGCGCAGCGCCTTCGGCGAGGTCGGCTTGAGCAGGAACTCGTGCACGCCGTTGCGCATGGCTTCCATCACCGAGGAGCGATGCGAGCGGTGGGTCAGCATGATGATCGGCAGGTTGGGCCGCGGGAAGACTCCGGGCGAACGCACGATGCGCATCACTTCCATGCCGTCGAGGATCGGCATGTCCCAGTCGATCACCATGATGTCGGGATCGCAGTTGCGGATGGCTTCCAGCGCGGCGAGACCGTCGGCCGCCTCGATCACCGACTGGGCGCCGAGATTGACCAGCATCGTGCGCGTGAGCCGGCGCATATAGGAATTGCCGTCGACGACCAGGACGTTGAGGCCGTTCAGAAGTCGCTCGGCTGCCTTCTGCTCCATGAGAACGTGCGCGTCGGCTGGTCCCTCCGTCCCGGCGGCAAGACTAGTGCGGACCCCTGTCGGTTCCCTAAAGGGAATTGTTCAATTTTTCACAATCTGGAATTGATTGCGCCCAAGGGACTGACAATGTGTGCGGGAGATCATAGTTTCCGGATTATGAACGGCGGCACGAGCCAGGCGCCGGCAGGTACACAATGAAGAGACCGAGTAACGATCGCCGGATCACGATCACGCCGGCCGGCCGGCGGGTGCGTGTGACTTTCGCTGGCGCGGTGGTAGCCGAGACAGCGAACGCGCTCAGGTTCGAGGAGGAAGGCTACCCGCCGCGGCTCTACATCCCCCGCGCCGACGCCGACATGACCGCGCTGACGCGCACCGCCCACCGCACCCATTGCCCCTACAAGGGGGACGCCAGCTATTTCTCGCTCGCCGCGGGCGGCCGCCGCGCCGAAAATGCGGTGTGGACCTATGAGCAGCCGATCCCGGCGGTGGCCGCGATCAGGGACTACCTGTGCTTCTACGACGGCAAGGTGGACGCGATCGAGGAGTTGTGAGCGCCCGGCAACGGTTTCGCAACCATCCGCGCGCATTGTTGCCCCGATCCCTCAACGACGCGGGGCATCTGCATGGCCGAGACGGCACGCAAACGTGACCGGACCCTGCTGGCGATCGGCGCACTCTTCGTCGGGAGCGGACTTTATTTCATCCTCGTCGGCCTCGGCGCTGCCCCCTCGCCAGGCCGCATCTACGGACCCAACTGGCTCGCATCCGCGGTCGGCCTCGTCTTCCTCGCCGCCGGTGCCTCGGTGATCGTGCGCGGCTGGCTGGCCGTGCCGGACAACCGGTCCGGTCTGCCGGCCGACGCGCCTTCGGCAGCCGTTGCCGTCCAGTGGCTCGCCTCGCTGGTCATCATCGTCTCCCTCGCCAGCGTCGGCACGTGGATCGCCTTCGGCAGCGGCGAGCGCGAGTTCAGCATCATGCTTCCGGTGCCGGGCACGCCCGGTGAAACGGTCGGCCGCGTGGCGTTCGGCGTCGGCGCCGTCATCACCTGGCTGATGGCGGCCGCGGTGGCCTATTCGGGCGCAAAGAAGTTTTTCAGGAAAGGCCTCGATCCGTCATCCTGAGGCGCGAGCGGCTAATGCAGCCGCGGCGTCTTCAGGAATCTGGCGCGGTCGGATGAATTCACCGCCACCTCGAAGGTGACGCCGTCGCGGTAGAGCGTCAGCGGCACCTCGACGCCGGCATCGCCCAGCGCCCAGACCCTGCGGTAGAACTCGGCCAGTGTGGAGACGCGTTCGCCGCCGACCTCAAGCACAACGTCGCCGGTCTTCAGCTCGGCACGCGCGGCCGGTCCCTTGGGCGCGATACCGACGACGATGATCTTGTCCTCGATCTCGGTGGAATAGAGTCCGAGCCAGGGCCGCACCGGCCTGTCGGCACGGCCGAACCGGCGCAGGTCATTGAGAACGGGTTTGAGCAGGTCGATCGGCACGATCATGTTGAGATGTTCGCTGCCCTCACCGCGCGAGCGCTCCACCTGCAGCGAGCCGATGCCGACCAGTTCGCCGGCTGACGAGATCAGCGCAGTGCCGCCCCAGTTCGGATGCGCGGGATAGGTGAAGATCGCTTCGTCCAGAACGTATTCCCAGTAACCGGCGAATTCCTGCCTCGCCGCGACGCGCGCGGCCACCGAACGCGTGCGTCCGCCGGCACCGCCCACCACCACGCGCTCGCCGACCTCGACCTTGCCGGAGGAGCCGAGCGACAGGCTCGGCAGGTCGATCTTGCCCAGCGCCTGCACCAGACCGAAGCCGGTCTCCTGGTCGTAGGCGAGCGCGTGACCTTCCACCACGCGCCCGTCGCCGAGATGCAGCCAGATGGTCTCGGCCTCGGTGATCAGATAGCCGATCGTCAGCACCAGACCCTCGTCGATCAGCACGCCGTTGCCCGCGCGCTCGACACCAAGCGTATCGGCGGTGAAGGCGTCGGACGGGATGATGGAATGCAGGCCGATCACCGACGACAGGGCGCGCTCGAGATCGTAGCCGTAATCCTGCGCGCGCGGCTGGGCGGCCGCGGGGACTTTCCATTCGAGCAGTGAAGCCATTCCGGAATCCGATGATGGGCGGTGGCTGCAAGGTCGACCCATCATACCGGCTGGATTGCCGGCGGGAAGAGCGCAATTTACCAGATCCCGCGCCGACGATTTGCCGCAGCGGACGCAGCCGTTATGGTGTGTCGCCTCCAGCGCGAGCCAGCCCATGATCCCGCTTTCCGTTCTCGATCTGTCGCCGGTTTCGGCAGGCTCCACGGGCGCGCAGGCGCTGCACAACTCGCTCGACCTGGCGAAACTGGCCGACCGGCTCGGCTACACGCGCTACTGGGTCGCCGAGCATCACAATCTGCCGGCCATCGCCTCGTCGGCGCCCGACATCATGATCGGACAGATCGCCGCGGCGACCGAGCGCATCCGCGTCGGTTCCGGCGGCGTCATGCTGCCCAACCACGCGCCGCTGATGGTGGCCGAACGCTTCAAGGTGCTGGAGGCGCTGTTTCCCGGCCGCATCGATCTCGGCCTCGGCCGTGCACCGGGAACCGATCCGGCCACCTCCTACATGCTGCGCCGGCGCCAGGGCATCAGCGAGGAAGACGACTTCCTCGAGCGGTTCAACGAACTGATGCTGATCGAGACGCGCGGCTTTCCGGCCGGCCACCCGTTTCACACCGTGCGCGCCATGCCGGCGGAGGTGGCGCTGCCGCCGATCTTCCTGCTCGGCTCGTCGGACTATTCCGCACAGCTCGCAGGCCAGATCGGCGCCGCCTACTCCTTCGCCCATCACTTCGCCAATTTCGACGCGGGCGAAGCCATGCGGCTCTACCGCGCCAATTTCCGTCCATCGCCCGCGCATGAAAAGCCCTACGCCATTCTGGCAACGCACGTGGTCTGTGCCGACAGCGACGCGGAAGCCGAGCGGCTCGCCAAGACCGTCGAGCTCAATTTCGTGCGCCGCGCCAAGGGCGAATACCTGCCGCTGGCCTCGCCGGAGGAGGCAGCGTCCTACGCCTACACACCGGTCGACAAGCAGCGCATTGCGCAGGCCCGCGCGCGGCTGGCGGTGGGCGCGCCGGAGACGGTGAAGGCGCGTCTCGCCCCGCTACTTTCGGCAACGCAGGCCGACGAGCTGATGGTCACCACGATGATCTTCGACCACGCGGCCCGCAAGCGCTCCTACGAACTGCTCGCCGAGACCTACGGAGTCGCACGCTAGACACGCCGTCCCGTAATCTGGTTCCGCCCTGCCCGCCTGTGCTAGAACCCGGCCGGGTCATTTCCGCCCCAGCCGGCACACATAAGAGACGAACGGGAGGTTCAATTGGGCAAGCAGTTCAATCTTACCACCACCGACAAGCATCAGCTCGGCGCCTACCGCGCCGACCCGAAGGGCACGCCGAAGGGCGGCATGGTCGTGGTGCAGGAAATTTTCGGCGTCAATCACCACATTCGCGCTGTCTGC
>CAZUDR010000125.1:0-8382 GCA_964618715.1 uncultured Undibacter sp.
GGGGTGTTTTTTTTTTGGGGGGGGGGGGGGCGCCCCCGTGCCCCCCCCCGGGGGGGGGGGGGGGGGGGGGCGCGCCCCGCGCGGGGGGTGAGGGGGCGTCGCCATATGCGTGGAGCTGACAAGATCAGAACGGGGCTTGCACGACGTCTCAGACGAGACTCGACAAGCGCCGAATTGCGTCTTTGGAATAAATTGCGCGACCGTTCCGTCAACGGGCATGAATTCGTTCGCCAGCAGCCGCCAAGCCGCTACGTCGTCGATTTCCTATGTCGCGAAAAGCGATTGGTCATTGAAGTCGATGGTGGCCAACACAGCGACGAGGCGCGCGACTACGTTCGTACTTGGTGGCTGCCTGAACACAGGTACCGGGTTCTACGGTTCTGGAATAACGACATCATGGACAACATGGACGGCGTGCTGGCGACTATCGCCAGTGCTCTGCGCGAGGACGCGCCCCCTCACCCGGTTCCCGCCTCCGGCGGGAACCGACCTCTTCCCGCAAGCGGGGAGAGGTGAGCCGTGCTTCCCCTTTCAGGCCTCCTCGTCGTCTCGGTCGAGCAGGCGGTGGCCGCGCCGACCTGCACCTGCCGGCTGGCCGACGCCGGCGCGCGGGTGATCAAGATCGAACGCCCCGAGGGCGACTTCGCCCGCGGCTACGACACGCTGGTGCACGGCGAGAGCGCCTATTTCGTCTGGCTCAACCGCGGCAAGCAGTCGGTGGTGCTCGATCTCACCGCCGACGAAGACAGGGCGCTGCTCGAGGCGATGATCGCACGCGCCGACGTGTTCGTGCAGAACCTGAAGCCCGGCACCATGGCCAGGCTCGGTTTTGCCATCGAGCGCCTGCGCAAGGACTATCCGAAGCTCATCTGCTGCTCGATCTCCGGCTACGGCGAAAGCGGGCCCTACGCGCAGCGCAAGGCCTACGACCTGCTGATCCAGGCCGACAGCGGGTTGTCCTCGGTCACCGGCGGGCCGGAAGCGCCGGCGCGGGTCGGCGTGTCGATCGTCGACGTCACCACCGGCATGAATGCCTATGAGGCGATCCTCGAGGCGCTGATCGCGCGCGACAGGACGGGCGCGGGCGCTGCCATCAGCGTGTCGCTGTTCGACGCCATGGCCGACTGGATGACGGTGCCGCTGCTGCAAACCGAAGGCGGCAAGCCGCCGCAACGCGTCGGCCTCGCTCATCCTTCCATCGCGCCCTACGGCGTGTTCACGAGCCGCGACGGCGCCGCCATCCTCATCTCCATCCAGAACGACCGCGAATGGCGCGTCCTCGCCGGCACGGTGATGGGCGATGCGGCGCTCGCCAGCGATCCGGATTTCGCCACCAATGTCGCGCGCGCGGGCCGGCGCGCAGAGACCGACGGCCGCGTGCAGAAAGCCTTCGGGTCGATGGACGTGGCCGAGCTCGAGCAGAAGCTGACCGCCGCCGACATCGCCTGGGCCCGGGTCAACGACACGGCCTCGCTGGCGAAGCATCCGCATCTCCGCCGGATCACGGTGGGCTCGCCCACCGGGCCGGTGTCGCTGCCGGCGCCGGCGCCGCTGCGGGCCGGCGAACAACGCAGCTACGGTCCGATTCCGGCGCTGGGCGAGCACACCGACACGGTGCGCCGGGAGTTTGGTGACGCCGCGCGCACAGTCGGGCAAAGTGCCCTCCGCAACCGCTAGAGACCAGGGAAACGCACAATGGACATCGGCTTCATCGGGCTGGGCAACATGGGCGCGCCGATGGCGCGCCGGCTGATCGAGGCCGGCCACAAGCTCGTCATCTATGATACCCGCAACGACGCGGTGGCGCCCTTCGTCGCGCTCGGGGCGCAGCTGGCGTCGTCGCCGCAGGACGTGGCCGACCGCGTCGAGACGGTGATCGCCAGTCTGCCGGAGCCGCAGGTGGTGGCCAGGGTGGCGGTGGGCGAGGGCGGCGTCCTGCACGGCAAGCGTATCAGGCGGTTTGTCGATCTCTCGACGACGGGCGCGCGCATGGCGCAGACCATCGCCGCCGGCCTCGCCAAGCGCGACATCGTGCAGATCGACTCGCCGGTCTCCGGCGGCGTGGCCGGCGCGCAGAAGGGCACGCTGGCCGTCATGGTGTCGGGGCCGCAGGATCACATCGATGCGGTGAAAGACGTTCTGTCGGTATTCGGCACCGTCTTCGTCATCGGCCACGAGCCGGGCATGGGGCAGACCATGAAGCTCGCCAACAACTTCCTGTCAGCCACCGCCATGGCAGCGACCTCGGAAGCGGTGGTGATGGGGGTGAAGGCCGGGCTCGATCCGGCCATCATGGTCGAGGTTATCAATCACGGATCCGGGCGTAACACGGCCACCTCCGACAAGTTCCCGCGCGCCATCATCCCGCGCACCTTCAATCTCGGATTCGCCATGGCGCTGATGCTGAAGGACGTGCGGCTGTGCGTGGCGGAGGCTCGCGCCCTCGGCGTGCCGCACGAGGTGATGGAGGCCGTGCTCGGTGTCTGGGAGACGGGCAACGCCGATATGGGGGCCGACGCCGACTTCACGACCGTTCTCAAGCCGATCGAGAAGCGCGCCGGCGTTACCGTGGGGAAGGCATCATGAGCGACGACATCCACGAGGTCTATGCCGTCCGCTATGCCGAGCACGCGCGCAAGCACAGCGAGAACTACATCTTCGGCGATCCCCACGACGAGATGACGTCGATCGCCTACTACGTCTGGGTGATCAGGGGCCCGCACGGCATCTTCGTCTGCGACACCGGGTTCGACGAGGCGGCGGCAAGGGAGCGCGACCGCAAGATCGTCCATCCGGTCGGCGAGGGGATCGCCGCGCTCGGCATCAGGCCGGATGAGGTCGACCACGTGGTCGCCACCCACATGCACTGGGATCACGCCGGCAACTACGACCTTTTCCCCAACGCGCGCTACCACATCCAGGACACCGAGATGGCCTACTGCACCGGCCGCTGCATGTGTCACCAGATGCTGCGCGTTCCGTTCAGCGAGGCCGATGTGCAGGCCATGGTGAAGAAGGTCTTCGCCTACCGGGTCGACTTCCACGACGGCACCGAGGAACTGGCGCCCGGCATCACCGTGCACAAGATCGGCGGCCACTCCATGGGCCTGCAATGCGTGCGGGTGAAGACGAAGCGCGGCCATGTCGTCGTCGCCTCCGACTGCTGCCATCTCTATGCGCACATGGACGAGGGCCGCGTGTTTCCGATCACCTACAGCGTGGGCGAAACGCTCGAGGGCTACCGCACGCTGGTGAAGCTCGGCTCGTCGCGGCAGCACGTGATCCCCGGCCACGATCCGAAGGTGATGGAGCGCTATCCGGCCGCCGGCTCGAATCTCGAGGGCTGGATCGCGCGGCTGGATGTGGCGCCGAAGGCGTAAGGGGCACGGCGGCGCCGTATCTTCCCTCTCCCCGCGTGCGGGGAGAGGGTGGCGAGCCGCGTCAGCGGCGAGCCGGGTGAGGGGCCATTGCCGCGAGTCTGAGCATATCGAAACGCCCCCTCACCTGACCCACCTTCGCTGACGCTTCGGTGGGTCGACCTCTCCCCGCAAGCGGGGAGAGGTAGTCACCCCCGCTCCGCGTAGACCTCGGCCTTGAGATCGATGCTGCTCCTCACGCCGATGTCGGCGTAGTGCGCGTCGAGGAAGCGGCGCGCCGCACGCTGGCCGAGCTTGCGCAGCAGCTCGAACGATTTCCAGTCGTTGCGCAGCTTGCTGGCCGAGGAGAACCGCTCGCCCAGGCCCTCCAGCACAATGCGGTGCACGCGGATCTGCCGGTATTCGTTGCGCCCGGTGCCGTGCGGCAGCCGGCCCTGCTCGATCAGCCGGTTGACGAATTCGATCGCGCGCAGCTCGGCCAGCAGCGAGGAATTGAAGGTGATCTCGTTGACCCGCGCCATGATCTCGCGCGTCGAGGTGGGAATCGTCCGGCGCACCAGCGGATTGATCTGCACGATCAGCACGTCCTCGGTCCCGGTCGAGCGGAAGAACGGGTAGATCACCGGATTGCCGAGATAGCCGCCGTCCCAGTAGGCGACGCCGTCGATCTCCACCGCGCGGAACACCGCCGGCAGGCAGGCCGAGGCCATCACCGCCTCGGCGGAAATCTTCCCGTGCGGAAAGATATGCAGCCGCCCGGTCTGCACGTTGGTGGCGGCGATGAAGATCGGCCGCGCGTCCTCGCGCAGTCCCCCGAAGTCGACGAAACGCTCGATCAGGTCCTTGAGCGGGTTGATGTTGAGCGGATTGAGGTCATAGGGCGACAGGTGGCGCGACCAGGCATTCAGCCAGTCGAAGGTGGGCGAGCCTTCGTCCGGCACCAGCGAGAACAGCCTGGTGATCACCGCGCGTTGCAGCGCCGGCAGGTCGCCGCCCAGGCTTGTCGCCTTCCAGAAATCGGCCAGCCGCTTGCGCGCTTCCTCCGTGCCGCCGCGGCGCAGGCCATCGGCCAGCATGACCGCGTTGACCGCGCCCGCCGAGGTGCCGGAAATGCCCTCGACGGTCAGCCGCCCGTCCTCGAGCAGGTGGTCGAGCACGCCCCAGGTGAAGGCGCCGTGCGCGCCGCCGCCCTGCAGCGCCAGGTTGATGCGCTTGGGCGCGCCGGCCTTGCCGGACCTGTCTCCGAAGGCGCGGGCAAGGAAATCGATCATCAGGGATTCCCCGCGCTTTCACCTTTTGCCGTCATTCCGGGACGCGAGCGAAGTTCGTGCGCCCGGAATACATAACCCTGGTCTGTGATTATGGACTCCGGGCCCGCCGTTTCGCGGCGCCCCGGCATGACGGCAAACATCACTGCGCCGTCCAGCCGCCGTCGATCGAATAGGCGGAGCCGGTGATGCTGGCGGCGGCATCGCTCGCCAGGAACACCGTCAGCGCACCGATGTTGTCCGGCGTGGTGAACTTGTGCATCGGCTGCTTCTCCGACAGCAGCGCGATCTCTTCCTCGCGCACCGGCTTGCCGGAGGCCTTGGCGCGGGCATCGATCTGCGCCTGCACCAGCGGCGTGAGCACCCAGCCCGGACAGATGGCGTTGCAGGTGATGCC
The DNA here is from genome assembly GCA_964618715.1 of uncultured Undibacter sp. Lineage (GTDB taxonomy): Bacteria > Pseudomonadota > Alphaproteobacteria > Rhizobiales > Xanthobacteraceae > Pseudolabrys. The sequence continues at coordinate 5,043 of CAZUDR010000125.1, forward strand.
GTCATTCGCCGTCTCGATCGCCACCACCCTGGTCAGTCCGACGAGCCCGTGCTTGGCGGCCACGTAGGCGACTTTCTGTCCGCTCGCCACCAGCCCGTGCGCCGAGGCGATGTTGATGACGCGGCCCCACTTGCGCATTTTCATGCCCGGGACCGCGGCGCGGATGGTGTGGAACGAGGATGACAGGTTGATGGCGATGACCGCGTCCCATTTCTCCGGCGGAAAATCCTCGATGTTGTCGACGTGCTGGATGCCCGCATTGTTGACCAGTACGTCGACTGCGCCGAATTCCTTCTCCGTTGCGGCGACCAGCGCGGCGATTTCCGCCGGCTTCGACATGTCGGCGCCGTTGTAAAGCGCCTTCACGCCGAATTCGGTCTCGATGCCGGCGCGGAGCTTTTCGATCTCGCCGGCGTCGCCGAAACCGTTGAGCATCACGTCGGCACCGTCCCGGGCCAGCGCGCGGGCGGTGGCAAGACCGATGCCCGACGTGGAACCGGTGACCAGCGCGGTTTTGCCTTTCAGCATGGAAGTCCTCTTTGACGAAAACGGGCGGCCCGCGGGGCCGGCCGGGAACCTGCTCCTATTTTTGCTGCACTGCAATATCCATGTAGAATGGGGCGCTGGTTTGTGCGGAAGCACGCCGCACGGGCTAGACTAAAGCAGCATGACGGAGCGAGGCTTGGCCAGAAAAACACAGGCGATCTTCCCGGCGCCCGGACACGACCATGGCCGCTGCGCCGCCGACGCCCTGGCCCATGCCGAGGCGATCTGCGCTGCCCGCAGCGAACGGCTCACGCCGGTGCGTCGCCGCGTGCTCGAAGCGCTGCTGGAAAGCCATGCGCCGCTCGGTGCCTATGAACTGATCGATCGTCTGGCCGCCGACGGCGCGCGGCCGGCGCCGATCACCATCGACCGCGCGCTGGACTTCCTGCGCGAGCAGGGGCTCGTGCACCGCATCGAGAGCCGCAATGCCTTCATCGCCTGCGTGCACAACCACGCGATCGGCGACCCGGTGGTGTTCCTGATCTGCGAGAAATGCGGCGCGGTCGGCGAAGCCGGCTCCGCCGCCGTCGCCGACACCATCCGCGGCGCCTCGCGCGCTGCGGGGTTCACGCCGAAGACGCCGGTGATCGAGATTTTCGGCATCTGCGCCCACTGCAAGGCCGCGGCGTAGTTCGTTCAGCTTGCAACGGTATCGGCAAACTCGCTTCCCCTCTCCCACGAGGGGAAAGGGAAGAAAGATTGCCGCGCGCATGTCGCCTATCTCGAACGACGCATGGCATGCCGTGGTATGACGCGCTAAAACCCCCGTCTGTCGCCGGGAAGCCGCATGTCCTCCACGTCCGCCGCCACCGCCCATCACCACGTTACCCGTCCGCTCGACGCGCTCGCGGCGGCGGTCGTGGTGGTGCTGTGCCTGTCCTGGGGCTTCAACCAGGTGGCGGTGAAACTCGCCATTCATGACATTCCGCCGCTGATCCAGGGCGCCATCCGTTCGGCGGTGGCGACGCTGATTGTGGCCGGCTGGTGCCGGCTGCGCGGGCTGCCCATGTTTGCACGCGACGGCACGCTGTTCGTCGGCATCGCCGCCGGCGTCCTGTTCGGGCTCGAGTTTCTGTGCATCTTCCAGGGCCTTGCCTACACGACGGCCACCCGTGCAGTGCTGTTCATCTATCTCGCCCCGTTCCTCGTCGTGCTCGGCGCGCGCATCTTCCTGCCCGCCGACCGTTTCGGTCCGTCCCAGTGGCTTGGCCTCGGCATGTCCTTCGGCGGCATGATCATCGCATTCGGCGTGCCGACGCCGGCGCTCGATCCGCGCCAGACCCTCGGCGACCTGTTGATGATCGCGGCGGCGGTGTTCTGGGCCGCCACCACGCTCACCATCAAGGCGAGCGCGCTCAACCGCATCTCGCCGGAAAAGGTGATGCTCTACCAGCTGGTGGTGTCGGCGCCGCTGCTGGCCGTCGCCGCGGCGATTGCCGGCGAGCGGATCACGCATTTTCCCTCCGATCTTGCGATCGGCGCGCTCGCCTATCAGACGGTCTGGGTGGTGAGCGTGACCTTCGTCATCTGGTTTGCGATCATCAAGCACTATTCGGCCAACCGGGTGTCGGCCTTCTCGTTCCTGACGCCGCTGTTCGGCGTTGCCGCCGGTCATCTGGTGCTGGACGAGCCGCTCACCTGGGCCTTCGGTGCCGCGGTCGCGCTGGTCACCGGCGGCCTGATCCTGGTCAACCGCGCGCCGCCCCCGCGCGCGCCAGCCAAAGCATGAGGCAGTGTGGCGGATAACCGCAAATACAAATCGACCGGAAAAATCGACGTTGACGATCTCTACGCCGCGCCCTCGCCGGCCGCCTATGTGCAGTTCCTCTGCGCGCACGATTACCGCCTGCCGCTGCACGCCACGACGATCCTCAGGACGGTGCTGTCGGAGCTGCGCGCGCGGCGCAACAGGAAAACATTGCGCGTGCTCGATCTCGGCTGCTCCTACGGCATCATGAGCGCTTTCCTGCGCCACGATCTCGATCTCGACGCCCTGCACAAGCACTACCACGACGGTTATGACACGGCGCGGGCGCCCGAAGACGTCTACCGGAGTGATGCAGACTGGTTCGCCGCCAGCCGGCGCGATGACGGTCTGGCCATCGTCGGTATCGACCCGGCCGGTCCGGCCGTCGACTACGCGGGGGCGACCGGCCTCATCGACGACGGCTGCGCGCTGTCGCTGGAAAACGACGCGCCGCTTGCCGGCGATGTGGCCAGGATGCTGTCCGGGCTCGATCTTGTCTTCTCCACCGGCGTCATCGGCTATGCCGGCGTGCAGACGATCAGGCGGCTGCTCGCGCTCAACGTGGCCACGCAGCCCTGGCTGCTCAACTTCGTCCTGCGCGGTGTCGACTATGGTCCGATTGCGCAGTTCCTGGCCGGCGAGGGCTACGTCACCGCGCGCGACCGCAACATCTACCGCCAGCGGAAGTTCGCCGGCGACGAAGAGCGGGAGCGCTGGCTGGACAATCTGCGCCGGCAGGGCATCGATGCGGCCGGCTGCGAGACGACCGGCTATTCCTGCGCCGAACTGTTCCTGTCGCGCCCCGCGGCCGAAGCCGCCGGCCCGCCCGTGCTTGCCACCGCACTTCTGTAGGGTCCGGCACCATGTTAATTTTGCCGGATGGACGGGGACCGGGTTATTCCGGTGTCACGCGGCGCGCCTATATCCCCTCCGGGGCCGGGGCGGCGGCGTTGACGCTGGCAGGGGGCTCTGGCACTCCGGGCGCGCAAGGACCACGCGATGACGATGAATCCGCAGGATCGCCACAGGACGGTGGGTGTCGACGTT
>CAZUDR010000126.1:0-8375 GCA_964618715.1 uncultured Undibacter sp.
GACCGCACTCTTGCTTGGGCGGGCCAAAGTCGCCACTCCACGTATGATCCCCCACCGTTCCGGTTAGATTTAATTCTTCGACTGTTTGGATGCCTCTACGGTTGGTTATTTACAGTGGCCCTTCCCTTGCTTGCCTTTGCCCTGGCGTTGTTCACCAAAGTTCCGCAAGAATTAGGGGGGCCCCGGCCAAAGTGCGCCTACCTCGATCTGGATCGCAACATGATGTCGGCTCAGACTCGAGATGTTCTATTACCGAAGACTGATGCATCAAATTCGGGTGTCGCGCGCTCTGTTCGCGTCGATATACTATTTGTCGGCGGCGATTCAGTGCGGGTGCGAAAACATGAACGCAATTGTGCCCAAGATGCGCGCGTGTACAAAATCAGCCCGAAGCTGATCATGTCCGAGGTGGAATGCGACTAACCCTGACGCGCGGACGCCTCGACCACGTTGCGGAGCAGGCCAGGCATGGGTTACGCGCCAGCATTGCCAGAGCAAGTGTCGCCCGCGCGCCTATCAGAAACCCGGCAATCGCAAATGCCTCCGGCCAGGCCCACACAAGGCGGCGGGTCCCGTTTTGCCGTGTCCGTACCGTGTCCAAGGCCCGCCACCCCGGGGCGGTGACGGGCCACCGAACACGATCAGGGATCCGCTTGAACCTGCCGGCCATTGCCGACGTCTCAGGAGTGGAGGTGGCTTGCCACTCCATCCAGGCCGGAGGAAGCCATGACAAAGCGCGCGACCGGAAATTTGACCGCCACTGCGACGCTGATCGCGGTTCTCTGCGCCACGACCGCGGCGCTCGCCTCCTCGCCCAACAGCCCCAGGCCATCGGTCCGCCCGCAGCAGATCATGCGACCCGCAATCCGCCTGCCGCATATCCATGTTCCGTCGATCAGCAACCACGTGGCCGCAGGCCTCGGCGCCCAGGATACGCAAACTCGGGGCCAGCAAGGACCGACATTTCGCTGGTGGTACGACTATTCAGGCGGGAAATAGCAATTGGCAAAACAGTTGTTCGCTCAATAGCCCGAACAACCGGGCGATTGCCGGATTCTCGCTTCTCCTCAGCAGTGGCAATGCGCGCCCGCCAGCAACCTGACGGTGTGCCCCTGATCAACCGCCTCGCGGCGCGTAGGCCGGGCGCGACCATACCCGCCTGATCGGCGCGCGTACGGCCGTTTCCGAGTAGGGCTGACCGCAGTTGCGCTTGCAAAGCGAATAGTAGAGCGGATTGGGGTTGCAGAATCCCATGTTCCTCGCCGTCGCCATGCACTGCGGCCAGCTGACGTAGCCACAATTTATGGCGTCGCCGGAGTCACGAGGGCCGGCGCCGCCGGTCCAGGAACACCAAGGATAGATCACTTCCGCCCGTGCGGTCGAACCGGTTAGCGCCGGCACGGCGATAACCGCCAGGGTCATGGCCACCAGATACATCCGTCGCATGGCAAGCCTCCACATTCGCAGCTGGACGCTGATGATCATAATAACACACCCCGGCCGCGAATCTTCCCGGGCCGCACGGGACGAGCCCGCCATCCGGGGCAGGATGACGGGCTCTAGACGGGCGCCACTTCGGAGGGGTGGATGGAACGGAGGGCGCCCCGGCCATCGAGGCTAGTCGATCTCCATGACCCGCTGTGTGGGGTAGCTCACATACCCGCCGTCTGAACCGGCGGATGATCAGCCCGCAGCATTGTGGAACTCTCGCGCAGAGGAGAATTTCGATGTTCTCACGATACGCGCTGACGGCAGTCCTGATGTTCGGCGGCATCGCAGCCTCACACGCCAACCAGACGAAACCGTTGTTTCTCTACTACTCGCCCGCGCGGGGCGACAATTTTTCGACCGCGACCGCAGAAGGTGTGCGAGACGCACAGGCGGCCGGCTACCGCTATGTACGAAAACAGGCCTGCGTCTTCGTCAATCAGGTGCAGGGCACGGTTCCGCTCAAGCTCTATTGGAGCGCCGCGCGGGGCGACAACTTCACAACCGGCACGGCACAGGGCGAAAGGGACGCCCTCGCCGCAGGGTACCGGTTCGTCCGGGTCGAGGGATTTGTTTTCCCGGTCGATACCCCTGACTCAACGCACCTTGTTCTCTACTGGGGCCGGGAGAGAGGCGACAATTTCACCGCGGTCACCCAGCGTGGCGCTCAGGACGCCCGTGCGGCGCGCTACGCGCGGGTCAGAGTCGAGGGCTACGGCTTTTATCCGGAAACCTGCCAGTAGCCCGGTCGCGCCAGTGGATGGCCGCGCGGCGACGCTGTCAGCCGACGTGTCGTAATTGGCCAGGCTGCGCCAGCCTTGTCCCGATCACGCGCGCCATGATCATCGCCTGATCGGCGGCCGTACGGCCGTCACCGAACCGGGCTGACCGCAGTTGCCGCGGCAATACGCGAAATAGCGTGGATCGGGCTCGCAGGCTCCGCCGATGCCACTGACCGTCGCCATGCACTGCGACCAGCTGACGAATCCGCAATTCGTCGCACCGTAGTGAAAGCCGTAATAGGCGCACCACGGGTAGATGACTTCCGCCCTGACCGGCGATCCGCTCACCATCGGGACGGCGACGGTTGCCAGAACGATGGCGATCAAATGCATCCGTCGCACGGCAAGTCTCCGGGCTCGTAGCTGAATGGCCGGACAGCGTATCAGAAATCGTCAGCATTCGGTGCGAACGAAATGCGGCGGTGATCCTGTCGCCTGATCCCGGTCACGCCTGCCGTCAAACCAGAGCGGCAATATCAATCCGATGCCGGATCGCCGGCGATCAGCGCAAGCTAGCGACGATACAGACCCGGCGGAATGGCGCGGCCTTTCCAGCCCTTCTTCTGACCCTTCCGCCACCCGGGCGGCACGCCGTCGCTCCAGCCGGACTTCGTGCCCATGCCGAAGCCGGGCGGGCTGGACTTCATCCAGGTCGGATGGCCATCCGCCGGACCTGCATAACTGCTCGCGCCAGGGCCGCTGCCGGCGCTCTTTCCGCGACCGCCGCCCGGCCGCGCATCCGCAGGTGAGCCGGCAATCAGCGCACCGGCGAGCAATGCAATGAAACCAAACGTGATCGTCCGCATGCCGGCCTCCGTCCGCGATGATCCCCGATGACCATCGCGACCGGTCAGCCCTACCAGACATGCACTTCGCGGCCGCTAACGGCCCCGTTCAACTTGTCGGCAGTCTGTAATCATTCAAGGTGAGCGCAAATTCGCCCGCACGCGGGTCTCGGACCCGAAAAAGTCATCAAGTCTCCCGCACCGCAGCACACTCCAGTCAGAATAACTCAAATCAATCGTCACCGGACTTTCATCCGCCGGTCCCAAACACGCCACGATTGCAGTCTACCCATCGAACCCGTTCGGGGCAGACCACGCCGAGAAAGGGCGAGACCATGCAGCTCCAGTACGAATCGGCGAAGCTTTCCGCGATCCGCGCCTTTGCCAGCCCCGTACGTTGCCCCGAGTGCGGCGACTGGATGGTCGCCCCTGTTGCCTCAGAGTTCGTCGAAGGCGGCCAAATCCGCCACCTGTGGGAGTGCGACGCCTGCGGGGAATCGACCCTGACCTCGATCGAGCTCGAAGACGTCTGAAGCATCTTTGGAATAGCGGGGCAGCCATGGTGTTCGCATCACTGGCTGCATGCAGCCTGTTCCAAGGAGGTGCTTCCATGACCACCCGATTTTCACGCGCGGCCATGGCCGCGCTGGCCATTGTAACCGCACTCGCCGTCACCAATCCCGCACTTGCTGAGATGATGCGCATGAAGGCGGATCTCAGCGGATCCAGTGAGGTCCCGCCCAACGACAGCAAGGGTGGCGGTTCGGTCGAAGTGACCTATGACAGCGCCACCAGGAAGGTGAGCTGGAACGGCACCTACAAGGACCTGAGCGGTCCGCCCACAGCCGCCCACTTCCACAACGGCGAAGCGGGAAAGAACGGCGGCGTCGCCCTGCCGATCTTTTCCGGCGCGGATGCCAAGAGCCCCTTCTCCGGCTCGGCCACGCTGACCGATGCGCAGGCGCGCGATCTGATGGCCGGCATGTGGTACGTCAACATTCACACCGCCGCGCACAAGGCGGGCGAGATCCGCGGTCAGGTGACCAAGTGACGAAATAGCGCTGCGTTCCACCGCGGCGCCTGAACATGTGTGCGCCGCCACGAGGACAAGCCCGCCGGTCGTCCGACCGGCGGGAGTTTTTTTGCGCCAATGCGCGCGCGCTTTACCTGCCACACGCCTCCGCACTAAGGTGCCTGCACCTGTCATTGTGAACCAGGCTGCGAAGGACGTGCCATGGCCGGAAGCAACGGGAACTCGGCGCCTTTCCTGATCTCGGGCGGCGGCATCGGCGGACTGATCGCGGCCTACAGCCTGGCACGGCAGGGGTTTCCGGTTCGCCTGTTCGAGCAGTCGCCTGAATTCCGTGAGGTCGGCGCCGGCATCCAGCTCGGTCCCAATATTTTCCGCGTTCTGGAAAAGGTGGGTCTCAAGGAAGCGATCCTCGCCGACGCCCACGTGCCGCCGGCGCAGGAAATGCGCGACGCGCTGACCGGCAAACTGATCACACGCATTCCGCTCGATGCCGAGTTTTCCAAACGCTTCAACAACCAGCCTTACGCGGTGACGCACCGCGCGGACATCCATGGCACATTCCTGAAGGCCTGCCAGAGCAGCAACCTCGTCACGCTCGAGACCAGTCGCCGCGTCACCGGCTTCACACAGAACGCCAATGGCGTGACGGTCACGCTGGAGAACGGTGAGGCCGTGGAGGGGCGCGCCCTGATCGGATGCGACGGCATGTGGTCCAACGTCCGCGAGAAAGTCGTCGGCGATGGCAAGCCGCGCGTCTCCGGCCACATCGCCTATCGCGCGGTGCTCAAGCGCGAGGACGTTCCGGAAGACCTGTGGCGGCCGGACGTCATCCTGTGGGCAGGCCCGCGTACGCATTTCGTGCACTACCCTCTGCGCCGTGGCGAGCTCTACAACCTGGTCGCCGTGTTCCACTCGGACCGTTACGAGGAAGGCTGGGACGCGGAGGGCAGCAAGGACCTGCTCTGGCAGCACTTCAAGGGCCAGGTGCCGCAGGTGCTGCGCATGCTCGAGCGCATCGAAACCTGGCGCATGTGGGTGTTGTGCGACCGTGAGCCGGTGAAGAACTGGTCGGACGGCCGTGTCACGCTGCTCGGCGATGCCGCCCATCCCATGCTTCAGTATCTCGCCCAGGGCGCCTGCATGGCGACCGAGGACGCGGTGACCCTGGCGGAGAAGGTGGCGGCCAGGCCGGACAATCTGCCGGCGGCGTTCGCGGAGTACCAGCAGGACCGCTATCTGCGCACCGGCCGCGTGCAGCTCATGGCACGCGTCTACGGCGAGTTCTATCACGCCCGCGGCGTCGCCGCCGAACTGCGCGACATGGCGCTGTCACCCCGCACGCCGCAGCAGGCCTTTGACGGCATCGCCTGGCTCTACGGCGGGCCCTGAATTACGACGCCTCGGTCAGCGTTCGTGTCTCGGCCAGCGACAGGGGGCGCGGTCCGCTGCCATCGAAATAGATGAAATGCAGACGTTGCCGGCGCGTGGTCATGCGCCGCGGCAGCGGCGAATAGCGCATCGAGCCGCCGCCCAGATGCGGCGATACCGAGCCGACATCCACCACCGTTCCGCATTCGACCCGCAGCAACACCAGCCGCCGCCCTTCCCCGTCCGTTGCCTCGAACGGGATGCGCGCCAGCCGCAGGAAGCTGGTCGGATCGCTCGCCGCGACGAAACCTTCGGCGAAGGCCGTTTCCACCAGATCGAGGTCGGGTTCGTCGTTGTGGTAGTAGTGGTCGTAGCCGTTGGGGCGGTGTGGCGTCTGCCACTGTGCCGTGCGCGGGGGGGCCTTGTGATTGTGGCCGGTCCCGACGCCCCCCGCGCCGTTGCCGTGATGGAGAAGATCGAGTTCGTGTCTGCGGTGCATGGACCCCTGCCTCGCTGGTTGGCCGTCCGTACTCCCACGCGGTCCTCGATTGCCTCGCAAACTCCGTGCCAGCGTGCCGGGGCAGATTTGGCGCTCTCGGCGGGTCCCGCTGCCTAATCCGCTGGCAGTGCGCCTGAATTCGAGGCTGTCCACGGCCCAGTCCACAGCGGCGGAGCAGGCACGACGACGCTGCAGTCATGGCAGACGAAACGGGCGGCGGAAAAGCCGGGCCCATCGACCGCGTCGATGACGCGGAACGCGGTCGAGATCGCGAACAGGTCGCCTGCGGCGGCGCCCCCGTCACCGCTCAACGCGGCGCGAAGCCGTAGAGCCGCGCCGGGTTGTCGACCAGCAGTTTGCGCTGCTGCACCGGATCGGCGGTGAACTGCGGGACCAGATCGACCAGATCGGCCTCGTCCGCCTCGTGCGTCGGGTTCGGATGCGGAAAGTCGGTCCCCCACAGCACGCGGTCGGGCGCAACGGCGATGATCGCCTGCGCGATCGGCACCGCCTCGGCATAGGGCGGAAACGAGATGCGCTCGGCGCCGCAGACCTTGATCCAGGCATTGTCGCGCTTTGCCAGTTCGAGCAGCGCCTTGAGCGGCGGCTGGTCGACACCGTCCTTGCCCGGCACCCGCCCCATGTGGTCGATGACGAAGGGCAGCGGCAGCGCTTTGATCATGTCCGACAGCGGGACGATGTCGGGCGCGTCGACATGCAGCACGATGTGCCAGCCCATTCCCTTGATGCGCTCGACGGTGCGTTTGAACAGGTCCATGTCGGGGCTGCCACCGAGGTGCTTGACGAAGTTGAAGCGGGCGCCGCGCACGCCGCCGTCATGCAGCGCCCTGAATTCGGCATCGCCGAATGTGTCGTCGACGATGCACACGCCGCGGATGCGCGCGGGGTCGTCGGCGATCGCATCGAGCATGGCGCGGTTGTCGCTGCCGTGGCAGCTCGCCTGCACGATCACCGTGCGCTCGACGTCGAGATGGGCATGCAATGCTGCCAGCATCTCCTTCGGCGCGTCCTCGGGCGTGTAGCGGCGGTTCGGCGCGTAGGGGAACCGGTCGCCGGGCCCGAACACATGACAGTGTGCGTCGGTGGCCCCGGACGGCAGCCTGAAGCGCGGCTTGCGGCGGTTGGCGAGAAAAGATGGCTGAATATTCATGCGCTTGCCTTTAGCGAAGCGGGCGGCAGGTGACAACCTCTCGCGGCCTCATGGTGAGGAGCGCTGCGAAGCAGCGCGTCTCGAACAGCACAAGTCGGCTATAGCCGACTTGTGCCGCGAATTAGTTGCCGATCTCGGGTAAACCCGAGATCGGGTGGCCGCCCTCGTCCTTTGAGACGCGCTCCTGTCGGAGCGCTCCTCAGGATGAGGGCGGATCAGCCAAGCGCGGGAATATCCCCCCGCTCCCAGCCGGCGATTGTCTCGAGGCGGAACTCGGCGAAGCGCCCGGCCGCGATCGCCGCGCGCATGTCCGTCATCAGCGTCTGGTAATAGGCGAGGTTGACCGTGGATAGCAGCACCGCTCCCAGCATCTCGTTGGCCTTGACGAGATGATGCAGATAGGCGCGCGAATATGTGCGCGCGGCCGGGTGCGAACTCTCCGCGTCGAGCGGGCGCGGATCGGCGGTGTGCCGTGCATTGGCGAGATTGAGAGCCCCGAAGCGGGTGAAGGCCATGCCGTGGCGGCCGTTGCGGGTCGGCATCACGCAGTCGAACATGTCGACGCCGCGCGCGACCGCCTCCAGCATGTCGTGCGGGGTGCCGACGCCCATGAGATAGCGCGGCCGGTCCGCCGGCAGTACCGGCGTCGTCTCCTCCACCACCTTCAGCATGACCTGCTGCGGTTCGCCGACTGCCAGCCCGCCGATGGCGTAGCCGTGGAAATCCATCGCGGTCAGTGCGCGCGCACTCTCCAGCCGCAGCGGAATGTCGTCGCCGCCCTGCACGATGCCGAACAGCGCGTAGCCCTCCTTGGCGCGGCTCTCGAAGGCGCGGCTGGAGCGCTCGCCCCAGCGCAGCGACAGCTGCATGGCGCGCGCGATGTCGTCGCGCGAGGCCGGCAGGCGCAGGCATTCGTCGAGCTGCATGGCGATGTCGGCGCCGAGCAGCGCCTGGATCTCGATCGCGCGTTCCGGCGACAGTTCGTGCATGGCGCCGTGCTGCTCGGACAGCTTGCGCAGCTCCGACAGCGACATCACCTGGAAGCCGCCCGAGTCAGTGAGGATCGGCCCCGGCCAGTTCATGAAGGCGTGCAGGCCGCCGAGCGCGGCGATACGCTCGGGGCCGGGCCGCAGCATGAGGTGATAGGTGTTGCCGAGCACGATCTCGGCGCCGGTCCCGGCGACGACCTCCGGCGTCAGCCCTTTCACCGTTGCTGCGGTACCGACCGGCATGAAGGCGGGCGTCTGCA
>CAZUDR010000127.1:0-8373 GCA_964618715.1 uncultured Undibacter sp.
CGACACCTGGCCGAACCCCATCTCGCGCGCCAGTGCGGCGACCTGTTGCTCGTGCTCGGGATAGCGGTAGGCGTGCATGAAGACGATGGCCACCGCGTCAATGCCGTCAGCTTTTGCGGCTTCCAGATCGCGGCGCACCGCGGCGAGATCGGGCGCCTGCTCCACGGTGCCGTCGGCGCGCACGCGCTCGTCGACCTCCGCGACGCGTTCAAAGAGCATGTCCGGCTTGATGATCTCGCGCGCGAAGATTCTCGGCCGCGCCTGGTAGCCGATCTTCAGTCCGTCGCGGAAGCCCCTGGTGATCAGCAGCAGCGTGCGGTCACCCTTGCGCTCGAGCAGCGCATTGGTCGCGACGGTGGTGCCCATTTTCACCGCGCCGACGTCCGTCACGGGTATCGCATCGTCGCGTTTCAGCCCCAGCAGGTCGCGGATCCCCTGCACGGCGGCGTCGGCATAGGCCTCCGGATTTTCCGACAGGAGCTTGTGTGCGACCAGCCGTCCGTCCGGCCGGCGGCCCACCACATCGGTGAAGGTTCCGCCCCGGTCGATCCAGAAGTCCCACACTTTCGCCGGAGCCTTCGCCGCCATGCCGCACCGCCTCTTGTCCGCTGGTCGCCCCGCTTTATAGGGGGGCAGGCGCGGACACGATAGTGGCGGCCGTTGCGGCCGGTCAGCGGGCGTCGGCCTCGGCGATCAGCGGCGTGATGCGGCGGATGGCGACGCGGCGGTTCACCCGCGATGGTCCCGGCGTCGGCACCTTGAGGTAGTCCTCGCCGTAGCCCTGCGTCACCAGGTTTTCCGGCGGCACGCCAAAACCGTCGGTCAGCGCGATGGCAACCGACTCTGCGCGCCGGTCGGACAGCGACAGGTTGTCGACGGGATCGCCGACCGCGTCGGTGTACCCCTCGACCAGAAACATCTCGCGCTCATCGCGGTCGATGGCGCGGTTCAGCCCGCGGGCAATGACGCCCAGCTTGTCGATCTGGTCGGGCGTGAGCTGCCACGAGCCGCTGTCGAAGTGGATGTCGAGATCGACCCGCGGCATGTAGTCACGCAGCGGATCGCTGTAGCGCACCTGCTCCAGCGTATAGCGGCGGTCAAGGGTCGCGAGCGGCACCGCGGTCAGCGCCCAGAGGATGTCCTCCAGGCTCGCGCGGTCGGCTTCGACGATATGACGCCTGTGGCGGTCGCGGGAGCGCGGCCGCCGCACGTCAACATGCCAGCCGCGGTCGCGGCGGCCGGCGAAACGGTTGTCGATCAGGACGATTTCCCGGCCGTTGCTGTCGCGGCGCACGCGCCGGATCAGGTCTCCGTCGTTGTCGGTGATGCTGATGATCTGCACGCCGTTCGGCCGCACCACGATGGTCGTGGTCTCGCCGTCGCGCCGGTTGACGCGCACGTCGCGTGCGCCGACGGCGAAGCGGCCGGACTCGTTGTGGCGGACGAAGCTGCGGCGGCCCTCGCGCACGATGGTGCGGTCGCCTTCCCGGATAACCAGCCGGTTCCCTTCCCGGGTTTCGCGTCGCTCGCGCCGCAGGTCGCTCAGGTCGCGCCGCGGGGCATTGCGGTCCCGGCGAATGAAATCATTTGCGTCGCGCGGCCTGGTCGGCGGCGGTGGCGTGCCGATCCGGACCGTCGTGTCTTCCTGTTTCGGCTCGTTTTGCCGGTCGCGGCGCGCACGATCCCTGTCGCGCCCGTCGCGCCGGCGGTCATCGCTGCGCGCGCGTTCGCGCTCTTCGTCGCGTTGCTTCTGCTCGGCCGCGGCCTTCGCCTTTTCCCCGGCCTTTCGTTTCTCCTCGGCCTCGCGCTTTGCCTTCTTCTCGGCATCGCGCCTCGCTTCGGCGTCCGCCTTCGCCTTGTCTTTTTCTTCAGCCCTGCGTTTTGCTTCGGCCTCGGCCCTGGCTTTCGCTTCGGCCTTTGCCCGGGCTTTCTCTTCCGCTTTTCTCCTGTCCTCGGCCCGCGCCTTGGCGCGCTCTCCGTCCCTGGCCCTGGCTTTCTCCTCGGCCTTTCGCCTGTCTTCGGCCTGTGCCTTCGTCCGCTCTTCTGCCTTGCGTTTCGCCTCGGCCCCCGCTTTGGCTTTTTCTTCAGCCTTGCGCTGGGCTTCCGCGCGCTTCTTGGCTTCCGCCTCGGCCTTTTTCCTCGCCTTGTCTGCGTTCTTCTGCGCGTCGTCCTTCGCTTTCTTTTTGTCCTTGTCCTTGTCCGCGGATCTCCGCGTGAAGCCGGACGACGAATCCTGCGCGACCATGAAGCTGCGGTCTGCGCTTGCGGCAATTGACGGCTGCGTGCCGGCGACCGTGATCAGTGCGGCGCTGGCAAGGCAGAGGGCAAGTGTCGATTTCATTGTCGGCCGGCTCCCGGAATGGTTGGAGAAAAAGACGCGCGGCGCGCCATTAAAATGTAAACGGATCAGGCGGCCATATCCTGCGGTATGTCCGGGGGCAGGATGCCGACCGCGGGTTGTGAGTCATGATGCATCCTGCGCGATCCAGTCGATGAAGCCGCAGCCTGCGCAACGAAAGATATCATAGGCAGGACTGTCGAGTCGCTTCGGCAGCGAGGCGCCCAATTCGAGCAACTCGCCACATCGCTTGCACGCGTTATCCGTGCACGCCTCTTGCTTGGATGCGGAAACAGACTTGCGCTCGTCATGTGCCACAGCGTCGCCTCTTGTTCTCAGGCAAGTGCGACGGGATTCCGACAGCCCGGTTTCCGGGTGCTCCCCGACTACCCCGGACAATCGGTTACAAGCGGAATCGGTTCCCCATCGAATTAAGACATTTCACGCCCGTTCGATCTCGCCGGGTATCGATCGCGAGGACCCCGAAACTGGCGGGGGCCCGGCGGTTGGTTCCACCGGGCCCCCTTATGCGCATCAGCCGGCCTGTAAGCCGGGTTCTGTAAGGCCCCGCGGCGAACCGCGGGACGTGACGGCCATTCATCTGGCACGCCGGTTACCCGACGCGTCTGGCAACCTACCCGAACGGCTGATCTGGACCGATCCGGGGTTTCCCCCGCGCCGTTCCTATTCGGTCTTGCTCCCGGTGGGGTTTGCCGTGCCGCCGCCGTTGCCGGCGGCGCGGTGCGCTCTTACCGCACCGTTTCACCCTTGCCGCGGCTCATACGCTACGCGCCGCGGCGGTCTCTTCTCTGTGGCACTGTCCCTGAGGCCATCCCGAAGGATGACCTCGCCGGACGTTATCCGGCACCGCTGGTCCATGGAGCCCGGACTTTCCTCCCCGGCCGCCTTTCGGCATTGGCGCGGAGCGGCCGTCCGGCCGACTGACAGGAGTAGGGATGGGGGCGGGGGGCTCCGGCGTCAAGCCGCGCCACCGGTCATGGCAAACAGCGGGACAAAAAACGCCCGGGCCTGTCGGGAGGGGGAGGACAGGGACCCGGGCGGGGGAGGCGCGGTGTTAATCGGGGGGCCCGACCCTGGCGGGCCGGGGTCCGTGATCGGAGACCTGTTCAGGCCCAGGCACCGGCCTTGGGCAGGCGCCGGCGATGCGCGCGGACCCGGTCAAACTGCGCCTTGAGCCAGCTCGACAGTTTGACAAGCGCGGCATGCATAACTTCGGCACGTTCCGCACGCGCCCGCTGCATAACGTCGTCGATCTCAGCCTGACTGATGGTGAAGGGCGTGATGTCGGTTCGACCGTAAGTATTGAATTTCATGCTATTCTCCAAGTCGGGGTCTTCTGAACGAGCTTGGCTCGCTTGTTGCCCTCATGTTTCAACTGCATAGTATTAATTTATTATGAGAATATAATGCGCTAATAAGCCACTTCATTTGTGAAATTTTGGAATAGATCGATGGATCCCTCCTCCGATCTCCGCGTTTTCGTCCGGGTCATGGACCGGGGCAGTTTCTCTTCTGCTGCCAAGGACTTGGGCCTCACGCCCTCGGCGGTATCGAAGCTGGTGTCGCGGCTGGAGGACCGGCTGGGCGTGCGCCTGCTCGAGCGCAGTACCCGCCGGCTGGCCCTGACCCCCGAGGGTGAGGCGTTTCTGGCCAGGGCCCGGCGCATCGTCGCCGATATCGAGGAGGCCGAGGCCGAGGTCGCCAGCGTGCGCGGCGCGCCGCGCGGGCGCCTGCGCATCAATTCCGGCACCGCCTTCGGGCTGCACCAGCTGGCGCCGGCGCTGGCCGATTTCCTCGCCCGCTATCCGGAGATCGATGTCGACCTGTCGATCACCGACCGCCTCGTCGATCTCGTCGAGGAGCAGGCCGACATCGCCGTGCGCTCCGGTCACATCCCGAAGGGGCCGTTCACCGTGCGCCGGATCGCTGACCTCGAGCGCGTGATCTGCGCCGCCCCCGCCTATCTGCAACGGCGCGGCACGCCGCGCACCGCCGCCGACCTGAAGGAGCATGATTGCATCGTCGTCGCCGGTCCCGGCCTCAATCGCTGGCCGTTCAAGACCCGCGGCGGCGGGGTCGACATCATCGACGTGCGTCCGCGCGTGTCGACGGACGACGCGGAGGCCGCGGTGCGGCTGGCGATCGAGGGGGCCGGCATCACGCGTCTGTCCGACGTGATCGTCGGCGGTCCGCTGCAGGCCGGCGAACTGGTGCCGCTGCTCACCGACATCCACCACGTCGAACCGTTTCCGCTGGCGGCCATTTATCCAGCGGGCCGGCAGCGCCTGCCGCGCGTCGCCGTCTTTATCGAGTTTGTGCTCGAGCGCTTCGCGCATGCGCCCTGGCGCCCCCCCGGTCTGCTCCGCTCGGATCAGTCCGGTGCGGCGCGATAGCCGGCAAAGGGTGTCAGCCCGTCCGCTGGCCGACCATCGGCTTCGGCCGCGTCTCCAGCAATGCGCGCAGCGTCAGCATGGTCGACGGGTCAGCGGTGCCGTCCACACGCGCGGGACGGAAATGGCGCTGGAAGGCCGTGATCACTGCACGCGTGGCGTCGTCGTATTCGCCCGTTTCGACGATCCCGTAGCCATAGGCGGCCAGTGCGCGCTGCAGCTGGCGCACCGTCTCGCCGCGATCACCGGGCCGCAGCGGATGGCCCCCGACGGTAATGGAGGCCGGCCGCACCCAGTGACCGATGCCGGAATCGTTGAGCAGCGCCCAGGGAAACTTCTCGCCCGGATCCTCCTTGCGCGCCGGCGCCACGTCCGAATGGGCGAGCACGCGATCGGCCGCGATCGGTCCGCGCCGCGTCAGGATCGACTTGCACAGCGAGATCACCGCCGCGATCTGGCGCAGCGGAAAATCCTGGTAACCGAACTCGTGGCCCGGGTTGACGATCTCGATGCCGATCGAACGCGAGTTTATGTCGGTCTCGCCCGCCCAGTATGCCTCGCCGGCGTGCCAGGCACGACGCTCCTCCGGCACGCATTGCACGATGCGGCCGTCCTCGAACACGAGGTAGTGCGCCGACACCTTGCTGTCCGGTGCGCACAGACGGTTGAGCGCCTGTTCGCCGGTCTGCATGCCGGGGTAGTGCAGCAGGATCATGTTCGGCGGCCCGCCGACGCGCGCGTCGTGATTGGGCGACGGCACGACTTCGGCGACCACGAAGGAATCCGGCTCAAAAGGCGTCATTCGTCCAAACCGGTTGCGGGAAGGCGCGCGCGATCGGGTGCGCCTGTCGGAATTGCTGGGCCCGGCCCGCCATCATGCCGCCCGGCACCGTATCTCCTTGCGCGACGACGTGGCCGCATCATGGACGACCTGCTCCTCATTGCGGGTGCCCGTGGATAACGCCTTGTCCGGCCCGCGGCCGGCAGACTCTGCGAAAGACCAGGCTGGCAAGAAATCCTTAAGTTTATAGGGGGTTAATTGACCCTGAACCGTGCGCTTGCGCCGGCGTCCATGCGGGGCGCCGGGGCGGCCGTTCCATTGACGCCCATAATATCCCATGTTATCCCACAGCCATTCACCGAGGATTGCGGGTCGCCGCCCCAGCGCAGATCGCGGCGGCGCGACGGTCCCGGGATGGCGAGCCGCCGTGGCTCTCCCGGTAGGCGTCCGGTCGGCGTGGAGTGCGGGATATGGACCGCTTCGTGTCGAACTTCACGCTGCGGCTCGACTCCAAAGGGCGCGTCTCCATCCCCGCTTCCTTCCGCTCGGTGCTCACCCGCGACGGCTTCGACGGCCTCTATTGCTATCCGGCGCTCGATCGCCCGGCGATCGACGCAGGAGGGAATGCGCTGATGGCGGAGATCGAGGCGTTGATCGCACGCTACGCCCCGTTCTCGGAGGAGCGCGAGCAGTTCGCGCTCGCCCTCTACGGCACCAGCGAGACGCTGAAGATCGACGGCGAGGGACGGGTGAGCCTGAGCGACACGTTGAAGCGTCACGCCGGTATTACCGATGCGGTCGCCTTCGTCGGTCTCGGCCACAAGTTTCAGATCTGGGAGCCAGGCCGGTTCCACAACGAGCTCGCGGAGGCCACCGAAAAGGTGCGCGCGCTCAGGACCCGGCTCGGCGCCCAGTCGGCGGCGCGCAACGCGCTCGGGGCACGGGAATGACGGTGGGCGGCGGCGGCTCTGCTGTCGCTGGCGGACCGGCCCCCCACATTCCCGTGCTCGGCCGCCCGGCGGTCGACTTCCTCAACGTGCGTGATGGCGGAGTTTATATCGACGGCACCTTCGGCGCCGGCGGCTACACGCGTCTCATCCTCGACGCAGCCGACTGCAAGGTGATCGCCATCGACCGCGATCAGCAGGCCGTCGCGCGCGGATTCGGCCTGGTCGAGGCGGCGCGCGGGAGGCTGACGCTGATCGAGGATCGCTTCTCCCGGCTCGATGCGATCGCGCGCGACTGCGGCGCCGACGCGGCCGACGGCGTGGTGCTCGATGTCGGCGTGTCCTCGATGCAGCTCGACACCGCGGAACGCGGCTTTTCCTTCCGCCACGACGGGCCGCTCGACATGCGCATGGGCGGCGGAGGTGCGAGCGCCGCCGACGTGGTCAATGCGGCCAGCGAGCGCGATCTTGCCGACATTATATTTCTGCTCGGCGAGGAGCGCCGCTCGCGCGCAGTTGCCCGTGCCATCGTCAGGGCGCGGGCCGAAGCACCGGTGGCGACCACGCGCGCGCTTGCCGACATTGTCGCATCAGTCGTCCGGTCGCGTCCGGGTGACATCCACCCGGCCACGCGCACGTTCCAGGCGTTGCGAATCTTCGTCAACGACGAGCTCGGCGAACTGGCTGCGGCGCTTGCCGCCGGCGAGCGCATCCTCAGGCCCGGCGCGCGGCTGGTGGTGGTGTCGTTCCATTCGCTGGAGGACCGGCTGGTGAAGTCGTTCCTCGCCGGACGCAGCGAGACGCGCGGCGGCTCGCGGCATGCACCCGAGGTCAGGCGGCCGGCGCCGACCTTCCGCGTGCTCACAAGGCGTCCGGTGACCGCCGGCGATGACGAGGTTGCGCACAACCCGCGCGCCCGCTCCGCCAAACTGCGCGCCGCCGAGCGCACCGACGCGCCGGCACGTGACGCCGACCCGGCCGCGCTGCTGCCATCGCTGCCCTCGCTCGCCGACGTGATGAAGGGACGGTGAGCGATGCGCCTGCTCAACATCCTCGTCATCTGCGCGCTCGTGGTGGCGGCGTCCGTCGTCTACAAGATCAAGTTCGACTCCACGCTGCAGGCCGAGCACGTGGCCAAGATGCGCGGCGAGTTGCGCCGCGAGCGCGACGCCATCGCGGTGCTGCGCGCCGAGTGGGCGCGGCTCGACACGCCGCGGCGCATCCAGGCGCTGGCCGAGCGGCATCTGGCGCTGCAGCCGGTGACGCAGGCGCAGTTCGGCGACCCCGATCAGCTGCCGCCGCGGCCGCCCGCGGCCCCGCCCGGCGACCCGATCGCGAGACTGATTGCGCCCTCCAGTTCCGACTCGACCGGCAGCGTGCCGGCACCGGCCAGGCGGTGAGCCGCGCCATGCCGTCGCCGCAGACACAAGGCCGCTGGCACCGTTTCAGGCACTGGCTGCTCTATGGCCACGGTGTCGACCGCAGCGTGAAGGCCAGGGCACGCCTCGGCCTCGCCATCCTTGTCTTCGCCGCCGTGTACGGCGTGATCGGCTTTCGTCTGGTGATGTTCGCGACCGCGGGCGACAGCCATGCCGGCCGCCGCACCGTCACCCAGGACGCGGTGGCGACGGCGCGTCCCGACATCCTCGACCGCAACGGCAGGATTCTCGCCATCGACGTGAAGTCGCCGTCGCTCTACGCCGAGCCGCGCAGGCTGATCGACGTCGACGAGGCGGAGGAATTGCTGACCGCCACGCTGCCCGATCTCGACGCCAGGGAACTGCGCGATCGGCTGTCCTCAAAGCGCGGCTTCGTCTGGCTCAAGCGCGAGATTTCGCCCGGGCAGCAGGAGCAGGTGCACCGGCTGGGCATTCCGGGTATCGGCTTCCTCACCGA
>CAZUDR010000128.1:0-8365 GCA_964618715.1 uncultured Undibacter sp.
AATGGATGATCCTGCGCAGTCACAACACGACGCCGGACTTCAGGCGATACGCCGACTTCATCAAGGACAATCCCGACTGGCCGCACGTGCCCCTGTTCCGGCGCCGCGCCGAGAACGCGCTGTGGAACGATGGCGTTGACGACGACGTCGTGCGCGATTTCTACGCCCGCAACGAGCCGAGCACCGCCAAGGGCCGCTACATCCTGGCGAAAGTCCTTCTCGCCAAGGGCGACAAGGCCGGTGCCACCGGGCTGGTGCGGTACGCCTGGCGCTACCAGGACTGCAGCGAGGCGGTCGAGCGCGAGGTCCTCGACAATTTCGGCAGCCTCATTACCCGCGCCGACCACAAGGCGCGCATGGAGAAGCGTTTCTACGAGGACGATATCGAGGCCGGCATGCGCGCGGCCCGCCGCCTTGGCGGTGCCGATCTCGCCATCGCCCGCGCCCGCACCGCGGTCATCAGGAACCGGAGCAACGCCCTTGCGCTGCTCAACAAGGTGCCGGTGTCGGCGCGTCACGACGCCGGTTACATCTATGCGCGTGCGGTCGCACTGCAGCGCAAGGACAAGCCGGACGAATCGGCCAGGCTGCTGGCAGGCGCGCCGAAGGACAGGGAATTGCAGGTCGACGCCGATCAGTGGTGGCGCCTGCGCCGCCTGGTCGCCCGCGATCTGCTCGACAAGGGAGACTACAAGGCGGCTTTCCGTGTCGCCAACGACGCCGTCCTGCCGGAAAGCGAGAACTACCGCGCCGGCAAATACTTCCTCGCCGGCTGGATCGCGCTACGCTACCTGCACGACCCGAAAACCGCCGCCGCCCTGTTCGAGAATATCGACAAGGGTACCGACAACCCGCACGCGATCTCGCGCGGCGGCTATTGGCGCGGCCGCGCCGCCGAAGCGCTGGGCCGGCACGCCGATGCAAAGGAATTCTACGCACAGGCTGCAAAGCACAGCATCACCTATTACGGGCAGCTGGCGCGGGCACGTCTGGGACTGAAGGATCTCGGCCTGATCGGGCCGCCGGAGTTCACACCGCAGGAACTCGAGGTCTTCGGCAATCTGGAAGTGGTCCGCGCGGCGAAGCTTCTGTACGAACTCGACGAGCGGGACATGCTCGCATCGTTCTACGCCGAGCTCGGCACGAGCGGCACCGACCTTGCCGGCATGGCCACGCTTGGCGAGCTTGCCATAAAGAAAGACGACGCACGCTCTGTGGTTTTGCTCGGCCGGTTCGCCCACGAGCGCGGAATGCCAATGGACTACTATGCATACCCGGTGATCGGCCTGCCCGACTACAAACCGATCGCTCCGCCGGTCGAGAAAGCGATGACCTACGCGATTGCCCGCCAGGAGAGTCATTTCAACCAGAAAGTGGTCTCGAGCGCCCACGCCATGGGCTTGATGCAGGTGACGCCGATCGCCGGCAAGGACACGGCGCGACGTTTCAAGGTCCGTTACAGCCGGAGCCGTTTGCTGAAGGACCCCGTCTACAACATGCAGTTTGGCGCGGCCGAGCTGTCCTGGCTTTATAATTATTATGATTCCTACGTGCTCACGTTCGCCGGCTACAACGCCGGATTTGGGAATGTGCGCAGGTGGATGGGCATCTTCGGCGATCCGCGCGACCCCAAGATCGACCCGGTCGATTGGGTCGAGCGAATCCCCTACTCGGAAACCCGCAACTACGTGATGCGGGTTATGGAGAACCTGCAAGTATACCGTGCCCGGTTTGAAGGAAGCACCAAGCTGCTGATCGAGGCGGACCTGCATCACGGAGTGGCCGCGAAGTAGCAGGCACCGGCGGTTGCCGCTAGGATTGGGGTTGAAGGCCAACAGCTCCTGCAGGCGCCGCAATGCCAGACCCCGACAATGCCGACAGTATCTTTATCTCCGCGCGCGACGGCTTGCGATTGCATGCCCGCTGCTACGGACGCCGGAGCGCTCCGCGTCTGCCGGTAGTGTGCCTGCCGGGCCTCGCCCGTACCGCCGCCGACTTTGAGGCTCTGGCCACCGCTCTTGCAGCCGACACACAGCGCCCTCGCCGCGTGATCGCGGTCGATTATCGCGGCCGCGGCCAGTCCGGCTATGACCGCAATGCCGGAAACTACAATTTCCAGAACGAAATGGCCGACGTCATCGCCGTGGTGACCGCGCTTGACGCCACGCCCGCGCTCTTCGTCGGCACCTCGCGCGGCGGCATCCTGGCCATGATGCTGGCGACGCAGCGGCCCACCGCAATCGCCGGCGTGGTACTCAACGATATTGGCCCTGTTATCGAGCCGAAGGGGCTCATGCGCATCAAAGGATATGTCGGCAAGCTGCCGCAACCGCGCACTTTCGAAGAAGGCGCCGAAATCCTGCGCCGGCTGTTTTCCGCCCAGTTCCCCAGACTGACCGATGCGGACTGGCTTGCCGCTGCGCACCGGACCTTCCGGGAGGAAAAGGGATCTCTGGTGCCGACATACGACCCACGGCTGGCGCAAACGCTGGAAGGAGTTGGCTTCGACCGGCCTCTGCCGAAACTCTGGAGGGAATTCGACGCGCTCGCCAATGTCCCGGTGATGGTCATTCGCGGCGCCCTGTCCGACATCCTCACCACTGATACCGTCAAAGCCATGAGCGAGCGCCGCAGCGCGATGGAGACGATCGAAATTGCCGATCAGGGCCATGCGCCACTGCTGGCGGAGCCGGAGACCATTGCCCGCATCGCCGATTTCGCCGCCCGCTGCGATCAGCTCAACGCCATGGCGGCGTGACCGCAGACAGGATCAAAGCCTGAGACTAACGGCATCCTGCTCCGACGACCGGTTGAGTCGGGATTTCACCAGCCGGATGCGTGTGCTCCGCGGCGAATTGCAGGCGCGCGACATTCTGTCGGATTTTGTTGGTCGGGGCAGCAGGATTTGAACCTGCGACCTTCTGCTCCCAAAGCAGACGCGCTACCAGACTGCGCTATGCCCCGGAAAATTACCGCCGGTGAGTTCGGGTTCGATACACGGTCGGCCGCGGCGCGGCAACCAGTGGCTAGTTTCCTCTGAAAATCGGGAAGGCCACCCGGTCACCGGGGGCAATGCCGAGCTTGCGCGCGGTCCCGGCAGCCACCTCCAGCACCGCGCGCACCGGACCGCCCGAGGGGACGATCCGGGTCGACAGCGGCTCGGTATCCGCCGCGATACGAAGGATGCGGCCGTCGCTGCGAATAAAAAGCATGTCGAGGGAGACGTAGGTATTCTTCATCCACATGGCGACTTCCTGCTCCTGGCCAAAGTCGAACAGCATGCCGCGACCTTCGGTCAGTTCCTTGCGGAACATGAGACCTTTCGACCGCTCGGCGTCCGTATCCGCGACCTCGACCGAAAAAACGTGCACCCCCGTCCTGCTTGCGATTTCGAGGGTTTTCAGTTCCGCCGCCCGGCCGACGCCGGCGACAAGGACGAAACCGAGAACAAGGGCGGCAGTCACACACCAGGAGCGCATACGCTCGCCTTTACGCGGGCGTCAGCGGGGCGGCAACGGGAAAAATGTCGGGGAACCGGGTGGATCCGCCCGGAAATCAGTGTGACGCAGGTCCAAGCGGCCCGCCATCCGGGCGCACTTCGGCGGCCATCAGTCCTTTTGGTCCATCGCCGAAGCGGACCAGCACGGTCTGCCCGGGCCGCAACTCGGCGATGCCAAAGCGGCGCAGGGTTTCCATGTGCACGAAAATATCCGGCGTACCTTCACCCCGGGTGAGGAAGCCGAAACCGCGCAAGCGATTGAACCATTTGACCTGGGCCCGCTCGAGCCCGCTGGTCGGCGTCACCGAGACGTGGGTCCGCGGTGGCGGCATCTGCGCCGGATGCACCGCCGTCGACTCGTCCATGGAAAGAATGCGGAACGCCTGCAGGCCCTTGGGGCGTTCGAGGACCTCGCAGACCACCCGGGCACCCTCATAGGCGGTCTGATAGCCGTCCCGGCGCAGGCAGGTCACGTGCAGGAGGACGTCGGCCATGCCGTTGTCCGGAACTATAAAACCAAATCCCTTGGAGACGTCGAACCACTTGATGACCCCCGTCATCTCGATGAGATTGGTGGCCGTCTCGTCGGAAAGTTCTCTGACCGTCCCCGGTCGGAGATTGGTCCCAGACATTTTTGATTCAACCCCGTCCGACGCCATGACGCCGCACGCCGCCGCTGGTTTGGCGCCTCTTGCCGGGCGCTTCAACGAATCCCGTGAATCGAAGATAACACTCGTCTACGCGCGGCAAAGTGCAAAATGTGCTTGCGCACAGCCATATGCACAGCGCAGCAAGTTCGAATCAATGGGTGATGAAGGGGGCGAGGACGTCGCCGATGTCGTTGTGCACCACGAGATCGGCCAACTCGTCGAACTCAGTCGGCTCTCGATTGATGATAACGAGCGCGGCACCGCCGCGTTTTGCCATCAATGGAAATCCGGCAGCCGGCCAGACCACCAGCGACGAGCCGATGGCAAGAAACAGATCGCAGGCTCGGGTCAGATCCTCGGCCCGTTGCATGGCTGCGGCTGGCATGGCCTGACCAAACGACACGGTGGCGGTCTTGATATACCCGCCGCAGGCGCATTCGGGGGCATGTCCGCCGCCGGATTCGAACCTGTCGCGGACCCAGACGAGTTCGTAGCGCGTTTCGCAGTCGAGACAGTGCGCGTAGGTGGTGTTCCCGTGCAATTCGACCACGTCGGCAGCGTCGAATCCGGACGCCTGGTGGAGATTGTCGATGTTCTGGGTGACCAGACCCGGAATTTTTCCCGCTCGATACAGGCTGGCCAGCGCACGGTGACCGCGTCCGGGTCTTGCTGCGGCAAAACTATCGTCCATCGCAAAGCGCCGTCGCCAGGACTCGTCGCGCATCTCCTGGCTGGCGAGAAAGTCCTCGAACTGGATCGGCTGGTTCCTGGTCCACAAGCCGCCGGGCGAGCGGAAATCGGGAATGCCGCATTCGGTGGAGATGCCGGCACCGGTGAACGGAACGATCACCTGCGATTCCTCGATCAGATCACGCAGGCGGGAAACGGCCGTGTCGAGGTCGGGAGCAATCATGACGGGTCATTGCTATATTGGAGGGTGGGCACGGTCGCCCAAGGTTGACGGGGTTCCCAATGCGATATCTGCATACCATGCTGCGCGTGCGCAATCTGGATAGCGCGCTCGATTTCTATTGCAACAAGCTCGGCCTCAAGGAAACCCGGCGCAGGGTCGACGAAAAGGGGCGCTATACCCTGGTGTTTCTGGCAGCGCCACGGGACGAGACGCTGGTGGCGGAAAGCCGAAAGTCCGGACGGCCCGGGCCGGAGGTGGAGCTGACCTACAATTGGGACGGCGACGAGGATTACGGAGAAGCGCGCTATTTCGGTCACCTCGCCTACGAGGTGGACGACATCTACGCCACCTGCGACCGGCTCATGAAAGCCGGTGTCACCATCAACCGGCCGCCGCGCGACGGCATGATGGCCTTTGTGCGCTCGCCCGACCGCCATTCGGTCGAATTGCTGCAGAAAGGCGAGGCCAGGCCACCACAGGAGCCGTGGAAATCCATGCCCAATACGGGGCACTGGTAAGCTTGCCGGTGGGGACGAAGCTGATTATACGTCCCTCCCATTCCGGCCACGCACCATTGCGCCCTTCGTCTAGCGGTCTAGGACGCCGCCCTTTCACGGCGGAAACACGGGTTCGAGTCCCGTAGGGCGCGCCATTCTGTCGCGAGGCGCACCTTTACCCGCTATGCGCAAGCCTTGAGGCCCGGCGTGAGCCGCATCATGGCAGCCATGCGAAGATGTGACGCATTTCCAGCGCGGGCCTCACTTGCAGATAGTTGAGATTGCGGATCAATTGATTCCGGTCGGGCCCGTCTTCCGGCGGCCTCCGGAAAGCTCCCCGGGAGCGTCAGGTCCATGATAAACCGCAAAAACGTGGTGGCTGCCCTGCGGCGCGACGCGACCTTCGTCTGGCACTCCATCATTGCGGTCGTGTTTGTCTGCTTCGCCAGCCTCGCGGTCGCTGCAGCCGTGCTCGATCTGTTGCCGGTGCGCTGAACGCATCGGCGGATAGGCATGGCGGCGACCGTTGAAATCCTCGATGAGGAAATGCGCGCTGCCATTGCTGCCCGCGCGTGAAATGTAGTTGGGTCCGGCCGGCGATTTGCCGAACCCGCCGGGAATGTCGAGCACGTATGTCGGCTGGCACAGGCCGGACAAGCGGCCGCGCAGGCGCCGCATCAATTCCTGACCCTTGTCCAGACCGGTGCGCAGATGGGCGGTACCGGGGGCAAGGTCGGCGTGATGCAGGTAGTAGGGCTTCACCCGGCATTCGACCAGCGCCCGCATCAGTGCACCGAGCGTCTCGTCGTCGTCATTGACGCCGGCCAGCAGCACTGACTGGCCGAGCAGCACCAGCCCGCTGTCCGCCATGCGTGCGAGCGCAGCGCGGGCCGGCGCAGTCAGTTCGCGTGCGTGATTGACATGCACGGCAACGTAGACTGCCTTTCCCCTCACCTTCATGGCGCGCACGAGATCCGGCGTGATCCGTTCGGGTTCGGCGACGGGGACGCGGGTGTGGACCCGCACCACCTTGACGTGGTTGATCGCCGCCAATTCCTTCATCACCGTGCGCAGGCGCCGCGGCGAAAGCACCAGCGGATCGCCACCGGTGAGGATCACTTCCCAGATTTCAGGATGCGCGCGGACATAGTCGAGTGCGCGGGCGAGTGCCGCCGGCGACAGCCCGTTCGGCTTGCCGGGCCCGACCCGCTCACGACGAAAACAGAAGCGGCAGTAGACGGCGCAGACATGCGTCAGCTTCAGCAGCACACGGTCGGGATAGCGGTGCACGACGCCCTCCACCGGGCTGTGCGTATCGTCGCCGATCGGATCGGCGTCCTCTTCCGGCGCCCGGTCGAGCTCCGCTGCGTCGGGCAGGAACTGCCGCGCAATCGGATCGGACGGGTCGGCGCGGTCGATCAGCGCGGCCACCGACGGGGTCACCGCCACCGCGTAGCGAGCGGCAACCTCCTGGAGCGTGTCGGATTTCTCCGGTGCAATCAGCCCCTGCGCGCCGAGTTGTCTGGGTGTGCGAAACGTTGGCATGGCTTGTCCCTGTCGTTCGTCAGTCAGAATTCAGCGACCGGTGACCAGATCACCTGTTCGATGTGGGTGGCGCCGCTCGCCAGCATCACCAGCCGGTCGAAGCCGAGGGCGATACCGGATGCCGGTGGCATGGTCCCGAGCGCAAGGAGGAAATCCTCGTCGACCGGGTAGCGTTCGCCGTGAATGCGCGCCTTCTCGTCCATCGCCGCCTCGAAGCGCGCGCGCTGTTCGGCGGTATCGGTCAATTCGCCGAAAGCATTGGCGAGTTCCACCCCGCAGGCATAGAGCTCGAAACGCTCGGCCACCCGGGTTGAATCCGGCTTCGCACGGGCCAGCGCCGCGAGCGGCAGCGGGTACTCATACAATATGGTAGCACGGCCAATGCCGAGATGCGGATCGATGCGCTCGGCGAGTATGCGGCTGAAGATGTCGATCCAGCCGTCATCCGGTGCGGTCGCGACGCCGGCCGCCTGCGCGGCTGCAGCCAGCATGTCGCGGTCGCCGTCCCTCCCCTGCACCGTTGCCATCAGGTCGATGCCGGCGTGGCGGGCAAAGGCTTCTGCCACGGTCAGGCGCTCCGGCTCGGCGAACGGGTCAATGCTCTTGCCGCGAAAACGGAACGCGGTCGCCGCCGCCGCGCGCGCGGCCTCCGACAGGAGCGCCGCACAATCGTCCATCAGCGCCTCGTAGGGCTCGCCGGCACGGTACCATTCCAGCAGGGTGAATTCGGGATGATGCAGCGCGCCGCGCTCGCGGTTGCGGTACACGCGGGCGAAATCGAAGATGCGCCGCTCGCCCGCCGCCAGCAGCTTCTTGCATGCGAATTCCGGCGAGGTTCGCAGGTAAAGCGGCCGGCGCTCCCCGCCCGGCCCGATCAACTCCGTGGCGAAGGCGTGGAGATGGGTTTCGTTGCCGGGCGACACCTGGAGGGCGGCGGTCTCAACCTCGACGAAATCGTGCCTGGCGAACCATTCCCGGACCCCGGCCGCAATCCGTCCGCGCGCCACAAGGAACGGCCGGCGGGAGGCATGACGCCCGGGCAGCCAGAATGGCGGATTTTCGCGCACAATTACCTCGGTCGGCGCCGGAACTCGAAATACTGGCGTCCCCCGCGCAGATGGGTATGGTGCAGCGCGAATCCGCGGCCCGGGGCCGCCAGCCACACAAGGTGCGTTAAAGTGAAGGTCATCGCCAGTCAGCTCCGCAAGGGCAATATCGTCGAGATCGACGGCAAGCTTTATGTCGTCCTCACAGCGGAAAA
>CAZUDR010000129.1:0-3444 GCA_964618715.1 uncultured Undibacter sp.
TCACCGTCCATGTGCGCCACGGCAAGGTCCACGCCGAGGATTGCGAGGACTGCGAGACGAAGGAAGGCAAGATCGACCGCATCGAGCGTGTCCTCAGCCTCGAGGGCGTACTCGTCCCCGACGAGCGCAAGCGGCTGATGGAGATCGCCGACAAGTGCCCGGTGCACCGGACGCTGACCTCGGAGATCGACATCAGGACTTCCGAAAAGCCGATTCAGTAATTATATAACCGGGCATGCAAGCCGCGGCACACGCACTGACGCAGCAGTTCCTCGCCTGGGTGGACGAGGCGCCGCGCAGTTATGCCGATGCGGAAGCGTGGCGGCGCAGCTGCCCGCATCTGTCCATCTGGGAAGACGCCATCGCCGATGGCCTCATCCGCTTCGAGAACGGCGCCGGCATGCAGGGTTCGCGCCTCGTGCTGACGGCGCAGGGGCGCGAGAAGCTCGCCGGCGCCTAGTCTCCGCTCACATCGCCGGCGCGACGTCGCGGCCGACATACATGACTTTGGCCAGCAGCGACCCGTCCGCCTGCTTTTGCGACGCAAAGATGATGACTTGCGCACCCGGCTTGATGTCGGCCTTGCCGCCCGGCGCGACCGCGGCGATCACCGTCTCCGGCGTCACCATAATCTTCTTCTCGCCGTCCTTGTATTTGACCGTAACCGCATTGCCGTCGGTGGCCTTCACCATGCTCGCCACATAGGCATTGGTCATGGTGCTGCCCGGCCGGGCATCCCAGGGCCCGTGGCGATCAGGCACCACGCCGCGCTGCGCCGGCAGGAAAATGTGCACCGAGAACGCCTTGATGCTGCCATCGGCCTGCGGAATGCCGGCAACCCCGATAAAGGTGTCATTCTTGATGTCGGAAAGATCCGCCTTGACCAGGGCGGCAAGGCGGGCATCGTCGGCAACCTTCACATTGAGCGTATCGCCGTCACGTGTTTTCATCACCAGCATACCACCGTCGACTTTTTCGACCGTGCCGCGGATGCGGCCGGGCTGCTGCGCAAGGGCGGTCGAGACCAATACGAGGCCAATCGCTGCGGCGCCGAGCGCACACAACGTCATTCTGATCTTATGCATGACATCCTCCCTGACTGACGCGGGCGCGAGGCGCCGGCGCAATCAGAAAGCGAACCCCTAGCCCTGCTTCTTATTCCGCTTGCTGCGGCGGGCCATGGCTTTCTTGATCGCCGGGTGATCCACCGGCGTGCTGGGCTCCACCACTGCGGGATGTTTGCCGAGATCGGCTTCGACCAGCGCCCGCAATTCCGGCGTTACCTCCGGGCGGACGCCGAACCACAGTTCAAAACCGCGCACCGCCTGGTGCAGCAGCATGCCCAGACCGTCGGCGGTGCGCAGGCCGCGCTCTCGCGCCACCTGCAGCAGCCTGGTGTCGAGCGGATCATAGACAATGTCCGCCACCACCAGCGAGGCCGGGCATCGCAGGTTGATGTCCAGCGGCGGATGCCCCTCCATGCCAAGCGGCGTGGTGTTGACCAGCAGCCCGGCACCACCCATCAGACCTGTCGTTTCGTCCCATCCGGCCACGCGCACGCGCGCACCGAACTTGCCCTTGAGCGCTTCCGCGCGCTCGGCAGTGCGGTTGATGACATAGATGCGCTGGACCTCGCGGGTAACCAGCGCGTAGACGACACCACGCGCCGCACCGCCGGCGCCGAGCACGATGGCGCTTTCCAGACCGCGGTCCCAGCCAGGGGTGGCGGCGTCAAGGTTGGCGAGAAAACCTTCCACGTCGGAATTGGTCGAGCGCAGCGTCCCCTCGTGGTACCAGAGGGTATTGGCGGCGCCGACAGCGCGGGCGCGGTCGTCCGGTGCCGACAACGCCAGTGCCGCCTCCTTGTGCGGCACCGTTACGTTGGCGCCGACATAGCCGAGAGCGCGCAGGTTCCGGACAAACTCCTCCAGCTGTTTCGGCGGCACCGCCTCGCGCCGGTATTCGGCGTCGAGCTTGTACTTCTCGATCCAGTAACTGTGGATCAGCGGCGACCGGGAATGGGCGATCGGCCAGCCAATTACACAGACTGCCTTGCGCGCGTCGTTCATTGTTCCGCCACGACCGTGTTGCGCAGGGTGCCGATCTCCGGCACGGCGATTTCGATTGTGTCACCCGGTTTCAGCCAGGTCGGCGAATCGCTGCGCGGCCCCTTCTTCACCGGCGTGCCGGTCGCAATGACATCGCCCGGCTTCAGCGTCATGAAGGTGCTGACATAGGCGATCAGATCGGCAAACGACTTGATCATGCTGGCGGTGGTGTCGTCCTGGGTGATTTCGCCATTGAGCTTCACCGTAATATGCAAGGGTCGGGCCAGATCGACTTCATCGCTGGTCACGATCCAGGGTCCGATGCTTCCCGTAGCGTCCCAGTTCTTGCCCTGCGTCACGTTGAATTTGCCGTGGCGGATCCAGTCTCGAATGGTGCCCTCGTTGCACAGCGTGATTCCGGCAACGTGGTCGAGCGCCCGGTCGTGCGGAATGCGGCGGCCGGTGCGGCCGATCACCAGTGCGATTTCGCCCTCGTAGTCGAGTTGCTCGGATTCCGGCGGTCGCACGATCGGCTGTTCGTGACCAACCAGCGAAGCGGGCGCGCGATAGAACATGCTGGGGTACTTCGGGAGATCCTGGTCGCCGTAGTCGGCGTTGCGGTTGGCGTAATTGATGCCGATGCAGAGAATTTTCTCCGGATGGCTCAACGGCGGGAGCAGTTCCACCTCGCGCAACGGAAAGTCGGGGCGCACGCCGCGGATCGCCTCGCGAGCCTCGTCGAGTCCGTTGTCCCGCAAAAGATCCATCACGCTCTGAAAACGGGGGGACAGACGCGGCTTGAGATCGACCACGCCGTCGCCGGCGACCACCCCGAAGCTGTCCCGTCCGCGCACCCTGTAACTGGCCAGCTTCATTGAATATCCCGAGCGTTGCAGCGCCTTCACAGAGCGGCATGGAGTCGACGGCGGATCGGCGGTATGCTTCGCGGTCCGGCGGACCGCACGCATGTATTCCGCGCCCGCGGAGCCGTCAACGCCGAGAAAAGCGATGCCCCATATCGTTGCCGAATATTCGGTCAATCTTGAGGACTGCCTCGATGTGCAGGCGCTGGTAAACGACCTGCATCAGGCGGCAATCGACGCCGAAGTGGCGGAACTCGTCGGAATCCGCACCCGTGCGGTCGCACGCACGCACTATCGCGTCGGCGACGGTAACCCTGCCAACGGTTTTCTGCATATCGTGGCCCGGCTGCGCCGCGGCCGCCCGGAGGAAAAGCGCAAGGCGCTGGGCCAGGCCTTGCTCGCCGCCGCCGACAAGCGTCTGGCCGGTGTCTATCCCCGGCATCCGGTTGCCCTCACCGTCGAGGTGCATGAAATCGACCCTGATATGACCTTCCGCCGCAATACCCTGCGCGAGCGCGCGCAGCAGGTGGCAT
>CAZUDR010000129.1:3544-5789 GCA_964618715.1 uncultured Undibacter sp.
ATGCCGGTCCGCCCGCCCAATCTCAATCCGCCCTTCAACGTCGTGCGCGCCAGCCACGTCGAGTTCGGCGTGCGTGATCTTGCACGATCGCGCGCCTTCTACGTCGACTGCCTCGGCTATCTGGTAACCGATGAGAGTCGCGACGCGCTCTATCTGCGCGGTGTCGAGGAGCGTAACCATCACTCTATCGCGCTCAACAGGGCGGACGAGCCCGGTGTGCGCGCCATAGGTTTCAAGCTGGCCAGCGAGGAGGACCTCGACCGCGCCGCCTTCTACTTCGCGCGCAAGGGGCTGCCGACCTCGTTTCCCGAAGTGCCCTGGCAGGGCCGCACCCTGCGCACCGTCGATTCCGTCGGCATGCCGCTCGATTTCTACGCGCGCATGGATCAGGCCGACTGCATGATCCGTCAGTACGCGCACTACAGGGGCGCGCGCATCCAGCGCATCGACCATATCAACTGCTTCACGCCGGACGTGCAGGCGTCATACGACTTCTACACCGACATCGGTTTCCGGCTCACCGAGTACACTGAAACCGACGATCCCGATCCCAGGCTGTGGGCGGTGTGGATGCACCGCAAGGGCAACGTGCACGACCTCGCCTTCACCAACGGACGCGGTCCCCGCCTCCACCACATTGGCGTGTGGACGGCGAGCGCGCTCGACATCCTGCACATCTGTGATGTGATGGCCTCGTCGGGCTATCTCGCCAACATGGAGCGCGGTCCCGGCCGGCACGGCATATCCAACGCCTTCTTCCTCTACACGCGCGATCCCGACGGCCACCGGGTCGAGCTGTTCACGTCCGACTACCTCACCGTCGATCCCGACCTCGAGCCGCTGCGCTGGTCGCTGCGCGACCCGCAGCGACAGACGCTGTGGGGCCACCCGGCGCCGAAGTCGTGGTTCGAGGAGGGCTCGCTGTTTGTCGATGTCCCGGTGCGCGAGCCTGCGCTGGAGGCGCAGCCGATCGTGGCGCGCTGATGAAGTCCATCTTTCTCGACTGCAACGACCAGCTGGCGCCCGTCTGGCAGCAGGTCATCCGCCCCGACGACCCCGGGATCGACGTCAACCTGACGCCGTTCGCGCGCGAGGAGTTGCCGCGCGTGCTCGGCGACTACGAGGTTGCGCTCGACGATCACTCCTACATGCCGACCGATCTGGTCGCGCAATGCCCGGCGCTCAGGCACATCGTCTTTCTCGGCACTGGCGCCGCCAGCTACATGGACATCGGAGAGCTGAAGGCGCGTGGCGTCACCGTGCACACCATCAAGGGGTATGGAGACATCGCCGTTGCCGAGCACACCATCGCGCTGATGTTCGCCGCTGCCCGCGACGTCGCGCGTATGGACCGCGAGGTGCGCACCGGCATCTGGACGCCGCAGGAGGGCATGCAGCTGCACGGCAAGACACTCGGCATCATTGGAGTCGGTGGCATCGGCGCCGAGGTCACCCGCATCGGCAGGGGGATCGGCATGCAGGTGATCGCCTGGAACCGTACCGCGAAAAAGGACGCCCCCTGCCCGCTCGTCGATATCGACACCCTGCTGGCCAGGGCCGACGTCGTGTCGATGAATCTGGTGCTCAATGACGAGACGCGCGGCTTTCTCGGCAAGGAGCGGATCGCGCGGATGAAGCCGGGCGCGATCCTCGTCAACACCGCGCGCGGCGCGTTGGTCGACGAAGGCGCGCTGATCGAGGCGCTGCGAAGCGGTCACATCCGTCACGCCGGGCTCGACGTCTTTCACGACGAGCCGCTGAGGGCCGACCATCCGCTGGCGCAACTTTCCAGCGTGACGCTGACCTCGCACGCCGCATTCCGCACGGTCGAGGCATCGATGACCCTGCTGCGCCGGGCCATCGATATCGTGAAGACGCTCTCCTAATAGTATCCCGCCTGCGCACCGCCATCGACGTTGATCGCCGCGCCCTGGATGTGCCGGCCCTTGCTGCTGGCCAGGAACACGGCCAGTTCGGCGATGTCCTCCGGCTGGCCGATGCGGCGGATGCCGGCCCTGGCCAGTTGCTCCTCGCGCACCTGATCCGGCGTCTTGTTCTGTGCCTTGGCGAACTGCTGGAACAGCTGCACGACGCGATCGGTCTCGGTCTGGCCGGGATGGATGACGTTGATGTTGATGTCGTCGCCATTGCCGAGCTTGACGAGACCCTTCGCGAAATTGGCCATGGCCGCATTGACCGAGCCGCCGATCAGGAAATCAGGCCCCGGCGAGCGCGCGGCGCCGCC
>CAZUDR010000129.1:5889-8333 GCA_964618715.1 uncultured Undibacter sp.
TTCGGTCCGCCGGCGGCGGCGACCGCCTTGGCACCTTCGGCCAGATTGGCTTCGTTCGACGCCGCCAGCACGGTCTGCGCGCCCTCGCGCGCGAATGCGGCCGCGATGGCACGGCCGATGCCGCGGCTGCCGCCGGTGACGACCACGACTTTCCCGTCGAATTTCCCCGCCATGAGTTTTCTCCTCGTTCTTCGGCCGGGCTTTATACGCGGCTGCGGGCCGGCCGGCGAGTGGGGGCAAGCGACGCATTGACGCCTCCGCGTTCCCGGTCACAATAGGAACAAGAAAAATGCAGTCGGGGGGAAGACGTGAAGCCGGCGCCATTCGCCTACCACAAGGCGCGCACGCTCAAGGAGGCGGTCGCGCTGCTGGCCAAACACAAGGACGATGCCCGGCTGCTGGCCGGCGGGCAGAGCCTGATCGCCACGCTCAACATGCGGTTGTCGGCCCCGGAACTCCTGATCGACATCAATGGCATCAAGGGCCTCGACGGCATTGCCCGCAAGGGCAAGTTCGTCGAGATCGGCGCGCTGGCGCGGCACACCCAGGTCGAGCGCTCCGACATTGTCGCGAAGCACGCGCCGCTGATCGCGCGTGCCATGCCGCATATCGGGCATCCGGCGATCCGCAACCGCGGCACCTTCGGCGGCTCGGTCGCCTTCGCCGATCCGGCGGCGGAACTGCCGGCCTGCGTGCTGGCGCTCGGCGGCGAGATCGCCATCGCGGGACCGCGCGGGAAACGCACGGTGAAGGCGGACGCCTTCTTCAAGGGCCTGTTCGAGACCGCGCTGCGGCCGCAAGAAATGGTCACCGCCGTGCGCGTCCCGGCAGCCGACAGGAACACCCGCACCGGCTTCGCCGAGCTGGCACGCCGCCATGGCGACTACGCCATCGTCGGACTGGCCGCGACCGCGCGCGCCGACGGCAAGGGGCTCAAGGATGTGCGCCTCGCCTGGTTCGGCGTCGGCGACACGCCGGTGCGGGCTAAGAAGTCCGAAGCCGCGCTCGCCAGGGGCGACGTCGATGGCGCGGTGGCCGCGCTTGATCTCGATCCCGACGACGATGTGCAGGCCTCGGCCGCGGTGAAGAAGCACCTCGCCGGCGTGCTGCTGCGCCGCGTGGCGGCGCAGCTGATGGAGGCGGCGTGATGGACACGGCTCTCGACATCAGGCTGACCGTCAACGGCGAGCCGGTCGCCGAGCGCGTCGATGCACGCACGACGCTGGTCGATTTCCTGCGCGACACGCTGGGACTCACTGGCAGCCACATCGGCTGTGAGCATGGCGTCTGCGGCGCCTGCACCGTGCGCGTCGACGGCGAGATCGTGCGCGGCTGCCTGATGCTGGCAGCGCAGTGCGACGGCGCCAGGGTCGAGACCATCGAGGGCTTGTCCGACAGTGGCGAGATCGCCGACCTGCAGGAGGCTTTCGAGCAGCGCAACGCGTTGCAGTGCGGCTATTGCACGCCCGGCATGATGGCGGCAGCGCAGGACCTGCTGCTGCAGGCGAAAAAGAAGAATACCGCACCGACGCGTGACGAAATCCGCGAGCACCTTTCCGGCAACTACTGCCGCTGCACCGGCTATCACGCCATCGTCGATGCGGTGGAAGCGGTGGCGCAGGCGCGAGCGGGAGGCAAATGATGAAGATCGCCGACGACTCTCCGCCCGTGCTCAGCGAACTTGACCGGCCCAATTCCTATATCGGCCGCTCGGTGCCGCGGCCCAACCTGCAGCGGCTCACGCAAGGTCGTGGACAATATGTCAGCGATGTCAGCCTGCCGCGCATGGCCCACGTCGCCTTCGTTCGCTCGCCCCATGCGCATGCCCGCATCAAGGCCATCAAGGCCGACAAGGCGAAGAAGGCTCCCGGCGTGATCGCCGTCGTCACCGGCGCCGAACTGGCGAAAGTAATGACCCCGTGGGTCGGCGTCCTCACCCACCTGAAAGGCCTCAAGTCGGCGCCGCAGCACCCGATCGCCGTCGACCGTGCCTGCTGGCAGGGCGAGGCGGTCTGCGCCGTGGTCGCGCGCACGCGCGCGCAGGCCGAGGATGCCTGCGAGCTGGTCGACGTCAGCTACGAGCCGCTGCCCGCCGTCACCGACCCGGAAACCGCGCTCGACAGGAAGACTCCCGTCATTCAACCCGAGCTCGGCGACAATCTCTGCTTCGAGCGCAAGCTGGAGGTTGGCGAGGTCGACAAGGCTTTTGCGGAATCCGACGAAGTGGTCGAAACGACCTTTCTGTTCGGCCGCCATACCGGCGTCACCAACGAGCCGCGCGCCGTGGTCGCCGACTGGAACGAAGGCGACCAGCGCCTGACCGTCTACCACGGCACGCAGGCGCCACACATGATGCAGAACCTGTTCGCCAGGCATCTTGATCTGGAGGAGCAGCAGGTTCGCGTCCTCACAAAGGATGTCGGCGGCTCGTTCGGCATCAAGGT
>CAZUDR010000130.1:0-8330 GCA_964618715.1 uncultured Undibacter sp.
TCAGCCGCCGGAGGGGTTCAACTACGAGCTCTTCCTCGACGAGAAGGGCCAGAAGATCTCCAAGTCGAAGGGCAACGGTCTGACCATCGAGGAATGGCTGCGCTACGCCAGCCCGGAAAGCCTGTCGCTGTTCATGTATCGCGAGCCGAAGGCGGCCAAGCGGCTCTATTTCGACGTCATCCCCCGCACGGTCGACGAGTACCAGCAATTGCTCGACGGCTACGCACGCCAGGAGCCGCGGCAGCGGCTGTCCAACCCGGTCTGGCACATCCACTCCGGCAATCCGCCGAAGGTGGACATGCCGGTTTCGTTCTCGATGCTGCTCACGCTGGTGTCATCATCGAACGCGGAGAACGCCGGGACGCTGTGGGGCTTCATCGGACGCTACCGTCCCGGCGTGACGCCACAGACGCATCCAAAGCTCAACGAGCTGGTCGAGTACGCCATTCACTATTTCCGCGATTTCGTGCTGCCGGAAAAGAAATTCCGCGAACCGGGCGATTCCGAGCGGGCCGCGCTGATCGATCTGCGCGATGCGTTGTCGAACCTGCCGCCCGATGCGAGCGCGGAGGACATCCAGAATGTGGTCTATGAGGTTGGCCGCCGCGAGCCGTTCCTCGACCAGAAGAAGAAGGCGAAGGACGGCAAGCCGGGTGTCTCGCTCGACTGGTTCAACCTGCTGTACCAGGTGCTGCTCGGACAGGAGAAGGGCCCGCGCTTCGGCTCATTCGTCGCGGTTTATGGCCTGCAGAACACAATCGACATGATCGACGGTGCGCTGGCCAGGAGCGCCTGACGTCTGGTTCATACATTGGATGGCGGCAGCGTAGTCCGCTGAGACCCGGGTTGATGTGGATCAATGCCCGGCATCAGGTCGGGTATGGAATGAGATGCGATCCGCACCAGGAGGCTTGTATGAACAAACTTACCGCTGTTGGCGCGGCTGCAGTCGGAGGCTTCATTGTCTATCGGTGTCTGCCGCAGGAAACGCGCGATCGACTGAGTGCTGCGGTGGCACGCGGGATGGCCAGGCACATGGAAAAAATGATGGCGAACCTTCCCGAGGACGCTCCACCCAGACTCGTCATGTCCATTCTGCCCAGACTGCGGGCACAAAACGATCAGATCATCGCCATGCTGCAGGAGCAGAACGAGCTTCTTCGGGGACGGAAGCGGACTGCGCAGTGACGTTGCCTTCGCGATCGCAACCTTGCCGCTCGACGGGGCGCTGGTGCGCCCGGCCCGGGCGATCCGGATTTCGGGCAATCAAACAGGAATAACCGGTCGTCTCCCCGGGTGGGCAACCGCCCGTAGGTTGACGCAGGCTCCGGCGTTTCGCACGATTGAAACCGGGGGCGCGCGTTAATCGCCTTCGAAGGATTAAGAACATCACAAATAAATGCCCCTGCGATCGCATCGTTCCGCAGGGCAGGGAGGACGCCATGCAAAGACTTGCCAGGACCATTGCGTGCGCAGTCGGCGGACTGTTGATCTCGTCGGTTGCCGTCGCGCAGGAAGTCAATCTTACCGTTGCCGCCGGTCAGCCGCTGCGTGCCATGCGGCCGCTGTCGATGGTGAACAGCTTCTTCGTTCCGGAAGTGACCAAGCGCGCCGAGGCCGCCGGGATCAAGATCAACTGGAAGGAGGCCTATGCCGGCTCGCTGCTGAAGCCGACTTTCGTGCTGCAGGGCGTGTCTGACGGCATCGCCGATATCGGGTTCTCGCCGACCATCTTCCACCCCGACAAGTTGCCACTCGAGCAGATCACGTTCGTGACGCCCTTCACCACCCAGGACGTGGTGCTGGTCGGCAAGGTCATGGACAAACTGCACGAGACGATCCCCGAGATGGGCAAGCAATTCGACAAGTTCGGGGTGATCCGGCTCGCCGGCTCGAGCTACGACACCTACGACCTGTTCACGACCTTCGAGATGAAGAATTTCGATGACATCAGGGGCAAGAAGAT
This sequence comes from uncultured Undibacter sp., assembly GCA_964618715.1. GTDB lineage: Bacteria > Pseudomonadota > Alphaproteobacteria > Rhizobiales > Xanthobacteraceae > Pseudolabrys. The sequence continues at coordinate 1,967 of CAZUDR010000130.1, forward strand.
CGCGACTGCCGGCGCGGCGCTGCAGTGGCTGCGCGACACCGGTGCGACGCCGGTGCAGAGCAACATGACGCTCTACTACAACAATGCCAAGACCGGCGTGATCGACGGCTTCATCATCTTCTCTTCCGCCACCCCCGGCATGAAATATCCGGAGGCTGCACCTCACGTGACGCGCACCGGTTTCGGCGCCCAGTACGCCGCAGCCCTGATCGTCAACAAGAATACCTTCAACAAGCTGCCGCCCAAACTGCAGCAGATCCTCAAGGACGTCGGCAAGGAATGGACCGCGAAAGCCGACCAGGTGCAGTACGATGCCGGCATCAGCGGCCTTGCCATGGCCAAGGACAAGTTCAAGGGCACAACCTACGAACTGCCGCGCGCCGAACAGGAGAAATGGGCCAAGGCGCTTCCGAACATCGCCAAGGAATGGGCGGCGCGCGCCGAGAAAGCCGGCTACCCGGGCAACAAGGTGCTGGATGTCTACATGGAAGAGATGCGCAAGTCCGGCGCCAAGCCTGTGCGTGACTGGGACAAGAACTGAGGACCGTTCACGTCTGACAAGGTACGGCTGTGACTTCGGAAAAGCGGCCACCGTCGCCGCAAACCGATGAGCGTGGGGCGCCGGTCGCCGGCGCCCCACGACGCTCCTGGTTCGGCACCGTGACGCGCCTGCTCAACGTCATCGGCACCTTGCTGATCCTGGCAATGGCGATTGCCGTCAACGCCGACGTGATCGGACGGGATTTCTTCAATCATCCGATCCCTGGGGTGCTCGAATTCATCAGCTGGTCGATTGTTGCCATCGTGTTCCTGCAGATGGCCAATACGCTGCGTGAGGGGCGTCACGTCAGCAACGATATTCTGATGACTCTGGTCCTCAGGACCCGGCCGCGGATCGCCGCCGGTATCTTCGCCGCGTTCGATTTCACCGGCGCGGTCCTGATGACGATCATCGTGATCTATGTCTGGCCGATTCTGAAAACCCACTACGTCGAAGGCTACTATGCCGGGACTGCCGGTGTGGTCGAGATTCCGATCTGGCCGTTCATGACCGCGATCCTGATCGGCGCGGTGGCAACCGCCATCCAGTTCCTCCTGGATGCCTGGCAGGACGTGCAGCACGCGCTCGGCAGCAAGGCGGCCTGATCGATGAGCGACCTGGCCATCGGGACGATCTGCCTGGCGAGCAGCCTGCTGCTGATTCAGACCGGCATGAACATCGGCGTGGCGCTGATGCTGCTGTCATTCATCGGCGTTTGGGCCATCAAGGGCCCGGTGATCGCGGGCAAGCTGCTGTCGAGCTCGGTGGCGACCTCGATCGCATCTGACGCATTCGCCGTCATTCCGCTGTTCGTGCTCATGGGACTGTTCGTTTCGGTCACCAACATCGGCCGCGACACGTTCGACGTCGCGGCTCTGGCAATGCGCCGCATTCGCGGCGGCCTGGGGATGGCGACGGTGGCCGCCAACGCGGTATTCGCGGCTTGCACCGGCACCACCATCGCGTCCGCCTCGGTGTTCACCAAGGTGGCGGTGCCGGAGATGGTCCGCCACGGCTACACGCCCCGGTTCTCGGTCGGCGTTGTCGCCGGCAGTTCGGTGCTGGGCATGCTGATCCCGCCCAGCATCCTGATGATCATCTTCGGTATCATCGCCAACATCTCGATTGCCGATCTGTTCAAGTCCGGGGTCCTGCCTGGCATTCTGCTGGCCGTCGCCATGTGCTTTACCATCACCATGCTCGGCCGTTTCCGGCCGGACTTTGTGGCGGCCGATCCCAAGGCGTTGAGCGGCGACTATCACGGTCCGCTGGAAGGCGCGCCGCCAGAGACGATCGCCCTGAAATTCCTGCCGATCGTGCTCCTGGTCGGTACCGTGCTCGGCGGTATCTATGGCGGATTCTTCACGCCCACCGAGGCTGGCGGCGCCGGTGCCCTGGTGGCGTTCCTGATCGCGCTGGTGCGGCGCGAACTTTCGCTGAAGCTGTTCTGGCAGGTGGCGCTCGAAACCGGGCTCGTCACGGCATCGATCTGCTTCCTGCTGATGGCCGCCGCGCTATATGCGCAGATGCTGACCCTGTCGGGATTGCCGTACGCGGTCGGCCAATGGCTGCAGAATTCCGAGCTGCCGTTTCTGGTCATTCTCGTCGGCTACCTGATCGTGATGATCGTGCTCGGGTGTTTCCTCGATTCCGTCTCGATCATGCTGATCGTGCTGCCATTCGTGATTCCGGTGTTCGCAGACCTCGGGACCAATCTGGTGTGGCTCGGGCTGATCAGCGTCATCGCCATCGAGATCGGATTGCTCACGCCGCCGCTCGGGATCGCCGTGTTCGTGGTCAAGGCCAATCTCGAGGACAGGAACATCACGCCGTGGCAGATCTTCATGGGCACGATGCCGATGACGCTGACCATGGTGGTCGTGCTCGCGCTGTGCGTGCTGTTTCCCTGGCTGGCGCTGGCGCTGGTCGGCAGTGCCGGCTGGAGCTGGTGGTAGGATCGACTCGCCCTGAACCGGCGATCAACGGGCAGCGCGCGGGACGGGCTACTGGCTCGCCCAGACGATGCGCGCGATCCACAGGATATCGGACATCGGCAGCGTGCGGTCGCGATGCTCGCTGTTGAGCGACTTGAGCTCGACCGACTTTGTGGTCTTGCGGCGCAGTTCCTTGACCATGACCTCGCCGCTCCTGGTCTTGACCACAACGCGGTCGCCGCGCCGCACCGGCGCAGCCGGGGACACGACGATAATGTCGCCGTCGCGATAGGCCGGCTTCATCGAGTCGCCGGAAATCTCCAGCGCATAGGCGTGCTCGTCGGTGACCGACGGAAAGGCGATCTCCTCCCATCCCTTGCCGACCGGAAATCCGCCGTCGTCGAAGTAGCCGCCGGCGCCGGCCTCGGCGAAGCCGATCAGCGGCACATGGGAAATCGCTGCCTTGCCGGTGTCGGTGAGCAGGCTCATGAAGGTTTCGACGCGGGTGCCGGTGGCGGCGAGGGCCTTGGCGACCGACTCGGTCGATGGCCAGCGCGGCCGGCCTTCCGGTGTGACGCGCTTGGACTTGTTGAATGTCGTGGGATCGAGCCCCGCCTTCTTGGCAAGACCGGAGGGGGTCAGGCCGGAGCGCCGGGCAAGATTGTCGATCGCGTTCCAGATCTGGCTGTGGGTCAGCATGTTATCGGGCGGGCCGGCGACTCATCTAAGACTGTGATCCAATATATAGGAATTATAACCGTGAGTCGCCCCCCTCGGGCAACAGGTTTTGCGGCTGCCTTGAATCCACCGCTGTCCGGTCGATAGGGTCGCGTTCGCCAACTGGAGCCGCCGGTCGTGATTGGCCTGTTCGACCGCCTGTCCCGCCCCCTGATGCGGGCTCTCGATCCCGAGGACGCCCATTCCCTGGCGATCAAGGCGTTGCGTTTCATGCCGCCGCTGACCCGGGCGGGTGAGGACGCGCGCGAACTCGCCGTGCGCGCCTTCGGGCTAAACTTTCCAAACCCGGTCGGCCTGGCCGCCGGCTTCGACAAGAACGCCGAGGTGACCGACGCGCTGCTGCGGCTCGGTTTCGGTTTTGTCGAGGCGGGCACGGTCACTCCGCTGGCGCAGACCGGCAATCCGCGTCCCCGCCTGTTCCGGCTGGATGCCGATGAAGCGGTGATCAACCGGCTCGGCTTCAACAATGAAGGCGCGGCGGCGGTGCTGAAGCGGCTGGCGGGACGCGCCGGCGAAGGCGGCATCGTCGGCGTCAATATCGGCGCCAATCGCGATGCAGCCGACCGCACGCAGGACTACGTGCGGCTGATCGAGACATTTGCACCGGTGGCGAGCTATTTCACCGTCAATGTGTCCTCCCCCAATACGCCGGGCCTGCGCGATCTGCAGGAAGCGAGCGCGCTCGACGATCTGCTCGCGCGCGTCATCGACGCCCGTGAGCGTGTGCGCCCGCGCGCCGGTCCGACCCCGGTGCTGCTCAAGATTGCGCCGGATCTGACGCTGCCTGCCCTCGACGATGTGGTCGGAATTGCACGCAAGCATCGGGTCGACGGCATGATCGTATCCAACACCACCGTGGGCCGGCCGCCGTCGCTGCGCGATCACGACAAGGCCCGCGAGCGCGGCGGTCTCTCCGGCCGCCCGCTGTTCAGGCTGTCGACCCGGGTGCTGGCGGAAACCTTCGTACGCGCGGAGGGTGCGTTTCCGCTGGTCGGTGCCGGCGGCATCGATTCCGGCGCCGCGGCGATCGCCAAGATCAAGGCGGGCGCCACGCTGGTGCAGCTCTACTCGGCACTGGTGTACCGGGGCATCGGGCTGGTGTCGGAGATCAAGACCGATCTGCTGGCGGCGGTGAAACGCGGCAATCGCGGTTCGCTGGCGGCGCTGGTCGGCGTCGATGCCGCCGAGATCACCGCGGAAAGCTGGCCGGCGTGACGGTCTGCGCCGTTTGCGGCCTGCCTCAGACGTACGGCGCGCGAGCCAGCGCAGGATAGCGCGCGGCCTGGTAGGCGCCGCGTGCGATGAAAAAGATCAGCAACGCGATCCACAGGCCGGCATTGTCGAGTGACTGCAGCAGCCACCACGCGACCAGATAGGTCGCCAGCGAAGCGAGCATGAGATTGCGCATGTCGCGCGCCCAGGTCGCGCCGATATAGATTCCGTCGTAGCAGAACGCCATGACGCCGCACACCGGTGCCAGCGCGGCGAACCAGAGGAAGCGGCGTGCCATTTCCCGTACGTCGGGGCTTGCCGTCATCAGGTCGATCATGTGGTTGCCGATTGCGGCAAACAGCACGGTCGCCGCCAGACCAAAGGCAAAACCCCACATCAGCACAAGGCGCACAGCACGCCCGAACGCCTCCCGGTCGCGGGCGCCGTAGGCGCGTCCGCACAGCTGTTCGGCGGCTGTGGCGATGCCGTCGAGAAAGAACGCGCCCACCAGGGTGAAATTATGCAGCACGGCATTGGCGGCGAGCGTCACGTCTCCGGAGCGCGCGCCGCGGGCCGTGAAGAACACGAAGGCCGAAATCAAGGCGGCGGTGCGGATCATGATGTCGCGGTTGACTACCAGCATGCGCGTCATGCGCGCGCGGTCGAACAGGATGCTGGCCGGCAGATCGAGGCGCCGGCCAAGAATGCGCCATGCGACGGCGAGACCGGCGACGATGCCGGACAGCTCGGCGATAACCGAGGCGAGTGCAGCGCCGGTGATGCCGAGATCGAGCCCGAGCACCAGAATGACCACCATGGTCATGTTGACGAGATTGATGGCAACCTGAAGCGCCAGCGCCATGCGCACGCGCGCCAGGCCGATCAGCCATCCCAGCATCACGTAATTGCCGAGCGCAAACGGTGCCGACCAGGCGCGGATGAGAAAATATTGCCGTGCTGCCGCGGTTACTTCCGCGCTGCCGCCCATCGCATCGAAGATGAGTGCGGCAAGCGGCACTTGCAGCGCGATGATGCAGAGGCCAAGGGCTCCGGCAATCATCAGGGCTCGCGCCAGTACGGCACGCTGTTCGACTGTGTCGCCGGCGCCCAGTGCCTGCGCCGTGAAGGCGACGGTGCCCATGCGCAGGAATCCGAACAGCCAGAAAATGCAGTCGAAGGCGACGGACGCCATCGCCACCCCGCCCAGCAAAGCTGCCTCGCCCAGCCGGCCGATGGCGGCGGTGGCGACGACGCCAAGCAGCGGCGTGGTCACATTGGTGAGCATCGCCGGCCCGGCGATGGCAAAAACCCGGGCGTTGGAAACCTCGACCCGCGTGGTCAACTCAGCGTCCGCGCGGTGCGTTGACCAGCCGGACGATGATCCAGATCGGGATCACGATCACTGCGCCGAGCAGGAAATAGCGCCACACATAGCGCACGGCATCGAAGCCCATATCCCAAAGCGTGCGAATCAGCCGCGTGATGCTGTGCCAGATATTGAACGGGTCGAGCCCGAGCGCCGACAGGATCACGCCGACCAGAATCGACACCAGAATCAGCCGGCCGAGCACGGCAAGCGGCGAACCGCCGAATATTTTTGCAATGGTGTCGTTGTTCATGAGCCTGTCTCTCCCGCCGGGTTCCAGCCTGGGACGGCCGCTGCGCCCCGGCGCCGATATGGCTTAGACTCGCGCCATGGAACCTGCAACCGTGCTTGCCGCGCCCGAACCGGCAACGCTTCCCGACATTTTCCTGCGCTGGTTTGCCGGCCGTGGCTGGACCCCCCGCGCGCATCAGCTTGAATTGCTGGCCAGCGCGCGGGCCGGCCGCTCGACGCTGCTGATCGCGCCAACCGGTGGTGGAAAAACGCTGGCCGGTTTTCTGCCGACGCTGGTCGAGCTGCACGAGGGTTACCTCTCCCCGCTTGCGGGGAGAGGTC
>CAZUDR010000131.1:0-8324 GCA_964618715.1 uncultured Undibacter sp.
GGAAAGGCCCGGCAATGTCGAATCGTCGATCAGCCGCTGGTGGGTCTTGAACCAGGGCACGTGCGCATAGCCGAACAGCGCCATGCGCCGGGCACCGAGCGAGGCGGCAAGTTCGGCGCTGCGCCGGACATCGCGCACGGTCTGCGCCGGCAGGCCGTACATCAGGTCGATGTTCAGGTCGACGATGCCGGCATCGCGCAGCCAATCGGCCGCCTGTTTGACCAGGTCGAAAGGTTGCACACGGCCGATCGCCTGCTGAACGTCGGGTGAAGCGTCCTGCATGCCGAGGCTCGCCCGTGTGACGCCAATGTTCGACAGCGTCGCCACCAGCGGCCTGTCGAGCCGGCGCGGATCGAGCTCGATGGCATGCTCCTTCAGCGCCGACAGGTCGAACAGCGACGCCAGCCTGGCGGCGATCGTCTCCAGCCATTGCGGTCCGAGGATCGACGGCGTGCCGCCGCCCCAATGCACATGGGTCAGCCTGCGTCCGGCAACTGCCCCGAGCAGGGCGATCTCGTCGATCAGCCGTCCGGCGTAGGACTCGACCGGCTCGCGCCGGCGCACCGCGCGCGTGTTGCAGCCGCAGTAATGGCAGAGCTCGGTGCAGAACGGGACGTGGATGTAGAGCGACAGCGTTGCGTGGGGCGGCAGCGCGGCCAGCCATTGCGCATAAGTGTCCGCGCCGATGGCGGCGGTGAAATGCGGCGCGGTGGGGTAGGAGGTGTAGCGCGGGACGTTGCGCTCGGCGAGGGCGAGGGTCGTCTTCATGCGCGCTCCATGGCATGCGGCCTCGCGGCATGTTTCCTGGGCCACCGTCGAAACGAAGCAAGGTCACGCTAGTGATGCCCCGGCGCCCATGCCTTGCGCTGGATCAAGGGCTGGCCCGATGGCACCAGCCGCACGCGCCGGCGCCGGGCTTCTGGCCCGGCGCGGCAGTATTGCTTTCGTCTTTTCAGCGGGTTGGCTGATCAGGCTGCGTTCGCCGCCCGCGGCTCCGGTGCCGGTTCCTCCGCCGACTGCCTGCGCTGCAGGGTCATCAGTTCGCGCATCACGCGCGAGAAGTCCTTGCGCGCGGTTTCCAGTGCGCCCTCCACCACCGAACGCTCCATCTGCTCGCGCCGCAGTCCCGCGCTGAGGTCGTTGATGGTCTGTTCGGCACCCTGCTTTTCCGCCGCCATGAACTGTTCGAATGCGGCGATGCGCTCGTTGAGCGAGGCGACCGTCTCCTCGCTGCGGGCGAGTGCGGATTCCTTGGCCTTGAAAGCCCGTGTCAGCGACGAGGACCGTTCGGCCAGGGCGTCACGTTCCTGCTCGAGCTCGTTCAACATAGACTCGCGGTCGATACGGTCGGCCTCCAGATCGGACACCCGGGTCTGCAGCGTGTCGCGCTCGACGGCCAGTTCGTTGTTGCGCCGGTCGTGCTCACGCAGCTCGTCGGCGCGGGCAAGCAGATGCTCGCGCGCCTCGCCGAGCAGTTTTTCAGTCGCCTGCGCGCGCGCCTGCAACGACTCGAAACGCATGCGCTGACTGTTGATTTCATGCGCGTGCCGCTCGTTGGCCTCGTCGAAGGCACTGGCCAGCCGCGTGCGCTCGGTCGACAGCTCGGCGAAATTCGCTTCCACGTTGCGAAGCCGGCCTTGCGCGGCGTTGAGGCTTGCCTCGGTCTCGGCAAGCTTGCGCGAGAGCCGGGCGGCTTCCGAGCTCGACTTCTCCAGCATCGCGTGCTGGGCGTGCTTTTCGTCCTCGCTCATCTGCAGCCGCTGGCGGGTGCCGTTGAGATCCGATTCCAGCGCGGCCACGCGTTTGCTCGTGTTCTTCAGACGCTCGTCGAGCCGACGGTTCTCCTCGCGCAGCGCGTTGCTCTCGCCGGTCTCCTGCGCCAGCCGCGATTCCAGATCGGCGATCTGGGCGCGCCGGTTGGAGATGTCGATGGCAATCTCGGCCCGGGTTGCTTCGGCCGTCTTCAGCTGGCCCTGCGTGGTGGCGAGTTCCTGGCGCAGCGCGCGGTTTTCGCGCTCGGCGACGTCCGCTCTTTTTTCCAGCTCGGCCGCCTCGTTGCGCAGCTTGCCGTAGGCCGTGCGCGTGTTGTTGAGCACCGCCTGCAGGGCGATCTTCTCGGAACGCTCGGCTTCGATGGTGCGCAGTGCCTTGCCGACAGGGTCGACGAGCCTGCCGACGGCGCTCTTGATGCCGTCGAGTTCCTCGATCTTGGCATTGGCGTCGAGCAGCAGGTTGCGCAGCGCCTCGTTCTCGCCGCCGAGCTGGAGACCCAGCGCGGAGAAAAGCTCCTCGTCGAGCTCAAGCGGATTTTCGTTTCCGGCGGACGTGGCGGGCGTCGTGTCGGGAGCCGGGGTCTTGCGGCCGAGCAGGCCACCGAATTTTTTCATTGCAGGGATTCCCTTGAAGGAAACGCCGATCCGCCCGGCCGAAGCGACGCCGAATCACCCGGAAAAACATTGCTAACAGACTCTGAATCGCCACGGTAAACGAGTAGTTAACGGGCCCCGCGGGCCCGCCGAAACGTCTTTGTGGTCAACCGATTGGGACGCCCGGCCCCGGCACTATCAGGCTTTCCGCCGGGCGATGAAGAGTCCCTCGCACAGCCGGAATGTCATGCCGCTGTCGGTCTCTTTCGGCTCGAGCGCAGCGGTCACCGCCGGTGTTGCCTCGACGAGCATGGCGCGCAGCAGGGCCTGCATGGTGGGGTCGTGGCGCGCGGCCCACGGATTGAACTCCATGGTCTTGGGAATCTGCTCTTCGTGGTCGGGCGACAGACCGTGCGCCGTCAGCGCGTCGCGCCATTCCTCCATGGTCCAGGCGCGCAAATGGCTGGGATCCCGGAAACGCTCGAAGGCATTGATGTAGTCGCCGACACTGCCCGCCGGCACGACATTGTCGACCAGTGCAAACCTGCCGCCGGGTTTCAGCACGCGGCGCACCTCGTCGAGGAACAGCGGGATCGACTCGAAGTGATGCGGCGCGATCCGGCAGGCAACCAGATCAAAGGTTTCGTCCTCGAACGGCAGTGCCTCGGCCCTGGCATAGGCGGTTCGTATATTGGCCAGCCCGCGCTTCTTTGCCTCGTCCCGCACCAGGTCGAGCATCTCCTGCGTGATGTCGGTTGCCCATACGCGCGCCACATGGGGGGCGAAGGCATAGGCCACGTGTCCGCCACCGGTGGCGATGTCGAGCACGTTCCCGTCCGACGCGGGTGCGGAAAGCGAGACCATGCGCTCCAGGCTCTTGCCCAGCGCGTGCGGCTTGCTGGTGAGATAAGTGGCGGCGGTCTTGCCGAACTGCTCCTGGACCAGGGATTTGTTCATGGCGTTCCAAAAACGACGGGTGGCGGGAGGCCATTCATAACCCGTCGGAAGGCCGCGCGATACGGGAATTGCAGCGCCTGCGGAAGCGGTCCGGCGTCTCAGCGCTGATCGGTATCCCGCGTCAGGTCATCGTAGCCGTGCCGGCTGGAATAGAACACCAGCGCCATCAGCCCGCCGCCGACCAGAAGCGAGAAGAACACGCCGCCGGCGATGGCGAACCAGCCGTAGAGCGGAATGACGTCTCCATCGAACCGCAACCATGTCGTGCCGGCAAACCACAGCGCCGCCCCGAGCAGGGCGAACAGGGGCAGGAACCAGACCAGCTTGCGCATGCCGCTCATATAGGGGAGGGGATGCAGCAAGTCACGTGGCGCGGTGCAGGCAACAGAAAACGGCGCCCGGCCGGCAAAGACCGGGCGCCGTCAACGCAGATCAGAGTCTCCGCGTTACCTGCTCTGCTGCGGCGGGTTGCCCGGACGGGTCGCCGGGTTGGCACCGCGCGTCGTTCCGCCCGGGTTTGCACCGGTGGTCGCGGGCCGCGGCTGCTCGTCGCTGTAGGCGAACTTCGGCGCGCTCTCCAGCTCCTCCTTCGAGAAGCTGACCGAGATCTTCTCGATGTCGTCGGAGCCCGCCTCGCGCTGGACGCTAAGCGAATCGAACGGAATGGCGACATTCTTCTCGCCAATGCCGAGGAAACCGCCCACGCCGACGACCACGGCGTCGACGCTGCCGTCCTCGGCAATCAGCAGTTCGTTGATGTCGCCGATCGACTTGTTATCGGGGCCGACCACGCTGGCGCCGATCAGCTTGGACGCGCGCCAGTCGCCAGCCTCGGGCTTCTGCACGAAGCCAGGCTTCTTGTCGCCGGCCTGCGCCATGGACGCCTTGGCCTTGCCTGCCTTGTCCTTGGCAGCCGTCGCGTCCTCGTCCATCGAAGCCTTGTCGCTGTCGGCTTTCTTGTCCATGGAACCCGCGCTGTCCGACGCATTCCGGTCGGTGTTTTTCTCCATGGCGCCGGAACCCTTGTCCATCGAGCTCTGACCGGTGGTCATGCTGTTGTCGGCCTTCGGCGCAGTCGACTGCTGCTGCATCGTATCGGCCTTGGGCTTATCCATTTGAGACGACTGCGCAAAAGCGGGCGTCGCCAGCACCACCGCAAGCGCGGCAGTGGTCATCGTTTTGTAAAGCATCGAATTGCCTCCTCGTCGTGTTGAATTGCATTGACGCACGGAACAGACGGCGCAGCGTTGTTCCCGCGCCGACTAAAAGCAAAACGCGGAACTTGCGTTCCGCGTTCCCTACAAAGATGAAACTTTCTGCCGTGGCGGGATGACGCCGCGCCCGGGGTCAGGACTTGTTGTCACTATCCGCCGGCTGTGTCTGCGTTTTCTTTCCCTTTGCCGGCGGTTCCGGCGCGTCCTCATTGGCCGCTTCTGGCAGTGCGACGCTGACCTGTTCCAGCGGGATTCCGCGCCGCAACGCCGACCGCAGTGCGGCGACTTCGCTTTGCAGGCGCGAATTGTCCTTGCGTGCGGCCTCCAGCGCTCCCTCGACCACCGCCCGCTCCATGCGCTCGCGCTGCAGCGAAACGTTGAGTTCCTCGATGCGCTTTTCGATATTGGTGCGGCTCACCTGCACGTCGGCTTCCAGATGTGCATTTCGCTCGGTGAGCGCGGAAATCTTCTCCTCGGCACGGGCAAGCGCGGTCTCGCGCGTCTTCAGCGTCTTGCCGAGCGCGGTGCTGCGTTCGGTAAGGGCGGTACGTGCCTGCTCAAGGTCCTTGACCTGCCGCTCGCGCGATTCGTTGGAGGCCTCGATCTGGGCCAGACGCTTCTCCGCGTTGTTGCGGGCGATCGTCGCTTCCACGGATTTGCGATCGAAGGCCCGCACTTCCTCGGTGCGCGCGATCAGGTTCTGCCGCGCCTCGGCCAGCAGCCGCTCGGCCGTTCCGGCGCGTGACTGCAGCGCGTCGAGCCGCATGTTCATGCTGTTGCGCTCGGCCTGATACTGCTCCTTCGTCTCGTCGAGCGCGGCAGAAAGCCGGGTGCGTTCGGCGTAGGCTTCGGCGAAGCTTGCCTCGACCTTGCCAAGCTGGGCACGTGTCGCGGTCAGCGTGTTCTCGCTCTCGGTCAGCCGGCGGGTGAGGCGGGCAATCTCGTTGAGCCCCTGATCGACGGCCAGCTGCAACGAGCGCTTCTCGTCTTCCAGCAGCGCGAGCTTTTCGCGTGCGGCGGCGAGTTCGCCTTCCAGCTCGACGATGCGTTTCTCGGCGCCGTCATACTGCTCCTGCAGACCGCGCCGGCTTTCCGCCAGGGCACGCCGCTGCGCCGTCTCCTGCGAAAACTGGCGCTCAAGTTCCGCGATCTGGGCCAGCTGCGTGGAGATTTCATTGCCCAGCCTCAGGTTGTCGCTTTCCAGCCCGCGATTTGACTCCCGCGACAGTTCCAGTTCCTCGCGCAGTTTGTCTGACTCGACTTCCAGCGCGGTCGCCCTTCGCTCGATTTCATAGAATTCGGTACGCAGCGTTTCGTAGGACGTGCGCGATTCATCGAGCATGCCGCTGAGGCTGTGGGTCTGCGACTTTTCCTGCTCGAGCGCGCGCAGCGTCGCGTTGAACGGCTCGACCAGCTTGTCGAACGCCTGCTTGAGTTCGTCGAGCTCGCCGATCTTGCGGCCGGTGTCGCTCAGCAGGTTGCGCAACACCTCGTTTTCCTCGCCCATGCGCGAGCCGACATCGGCGAGATTTTCAATCTTGATCGGGGGGGCGCCATTGCCGTTGCCGTGGCGTGACTGCGGACGGGCCGTGAGGCCGCCGTCATCGGCGTCGCCCTTGCGGCCAAACAGGTCCGACAACTTAGCCATACCAACGCCTCCAACCCCCGAAACGCCGCTCGCAGCGCAGTTTTGCGCAATTAAGATATTATATACCATGGGGCTTGGGAACACTCGGGGCGGTCCGCGGCCTGTATGAGCAATCCTGCTCGTCATCATGGTTAATGCCCGAATCCGGCGCGGAACCGGGACGGGCGCGGCATCGGGCGTTGTGGGAGCATGAGCGGCGAGGGGACCGGCGCGGCGAACGAGGGGGAGCCTGCCTATGCCTACAAGCCCTCGCTGCTCGGGCCGGCCTCCACCTTCACGCTGGGTCCCGCCGGCCTCGCATGGACGCGCGGCGTCGAGTCCGGTCATGTGCCCTACCGCAACGTGCGTCGACTGCGCCTGTCATACAAACCGGTGAGCATGCAGTCGCATCGGTTCGTCACCGATGTGTGGGCCGAGGGCGCACCCAGGCTGCAGATCGTCTCTGTCTCGTGGCGCGGCATGGTCGAGCTGCAGCGGCTGGATGCGGCCTACGCGGGCTTCATCGCCGAGCTGCATCGCCGTGTGGCGCGCGATGCGGCGACGGTGCGCTACGATCGGGGTGTCACTGGCTTCGCATACTGGCCGGGGCTGGCGCTGTTCATTGCGGTCGGGGTCCTGCTCGCCATGCTGGTCGTTCGCAGCCTGCAGGAGGATACGCTCGGCGCCACTGTATTTGTCGGCGCCCTCCTGGCGCTGTTTCTGTGGCAGGGCGGAAATTTCTTCCGCCGCAACCGGCCCGGCCACTACCGGCCCGACGCCTTGCCGGCCGAGCTGGTGCCAAGAGGCAGGCGATAGCATCGACCGTCGGCCGCCGGCGGCGCTGCTCGCAAGGCCGCACGCGCCCAGGAATTCTACAACGGCAAGCTGTCTTGCCCGGTCCTGCAACTCGGGGCGATTGCGGGCCGCGGCGTCATGCTGCGATGGCGAAAAGAATGGCAGCCGGGAATTGCGCGTATCGCGACAGCGAATGTCTTGCGCAACCACCGGAACGCGTACTGTTCCAACTGAGGAACGCCCCTTTTCAAATGGGACGACATATTTCGGATGGCGACGATAGTAAACTTCAAGCGGATTCCTCTGGACGGGACACGGGTAGACCCCCCAATGCAGAAACGCGCAATGAAGACAAACATCAAGAGCCTCAACATGCCAACAGGCCCGGCTGTCGAGAAGCAAGAGCCCCTTTCGGCAGGTCAAATCGGAGCGCTGGTCGTTCAACTCGCCGGCATGGCCCGTACTCGCGGGCTCGAGACGCTGGCGCACATTCTGGATATGGCCGCGCTCGAAGCGGAAACGACTTCGAGAAATCGCAGCCTGAATTCGTGAATTGCTTTTGCTGAGCCGGCGGGAAGCGGGGGCCTGGTTGATGCAAAAAGAAGTCGAAGCCGTCGGGCTGGACGCGACGAAGGCGGAAGTCTGGGAACTCATCCAAACGCTGGTTTCCGGCAAGGTCACTCCGAGCAGAATTCTCGAACTGTACTACTGGAGCCTCGAGCCTGGTGCGCTCGAGATGCTGCGTCACTTCCTCTCGCTTTCCAGGGACAACAGGGCACAACTGCAGGCCTTTCTCGGGTCGGTGGATCCCCAGTCCATCTCGATTGCGGCGCACGGCGCCGGCCGTCTCGTGCTTTCTTCCTCCGGGATCGACGACGACCGGTCGGCTGTGCGCGAAAAGGCGCGCGCAAAGGCGTGAATGACCGGCTGATTTCGTCGAACCAGTCCTGACACGTTCGTCCGTGGGGGGCCGCAGAAGGCGCCGATCCGTCCGCCAGGATGGGCGCAGAGCTAGGAGGCCGACTGGCCGGCCGCAGCGCGGAATCCCTCGAACATGTTGACCAGCGGCTTGCCGTTGTACAGTTCGGACAGTTCGGCCGGATGAATGAACGCGTCGGAAAACCAGGGAAACCGTACCGGATTAAACGACTCTATCGTCCAGTCGATTATTTTCCGGACGCGTGGAATACGGCCGCTGTCGGGATGGTACGACAACCAGATATCAAACGGCCGGCACATTCCTTCGATGTCCAGGGGGACGACCCGCGCGCCAATCGCCGACGCGTATGTCGGCAGCAACCCGATGCCGGCTCCTTTTGCGATCGCCCAGTAGTTGGCGCTGCTGACGTTCGTGCGCATCACAAT
>CAZUDR010000132.1:0-8313 GCA_964618715.1 uncultured Undibacter sp.
TCTGTTTCACGCTGAACGGTTCCATAGGTGGTGAGCACCACGTCGGCCATCGCCGCTGTCTCGGTCATGAACTGTTCGTGTACGCAGGTGAACAGGTCCGCGCGGGCGAACCCCTGCTTCACCTTGCTCTGGTCGGGCGCGACCGAAACCGGATTGGTGTTCTGGATGATCATCGCGTCGACCGGCGGACCGTCGAACAATGCCTCGCGGTCGCCGGTGAGAATGGCGCCAATACGCGACTGGTCGAGCATGCGCACCGAGCGGTCCCAGACGTCGAGCCCCTCGATCATCGTCTTGTCGAGCTGATAGATGTCGGAATTGATGTGGAAGGCGCCGCCGCCCTCGAGCTGCCAGGCGCCGGTCACCGCCGGGATACAGCTCGCCGCGTGCATGCTCGCGGGTCCGTTGCGCGAGCGGGCAAAACCGTAGCCGAGCCGGAAGAAGGCGCGCTTGCGCTCGCCGATCAGACGGGCGAAATCCTCGATTGTCTCGACGGGGGCGCCGGTGATGGCCGACGCCCATTGCGGATCACGTGTGCGAAGATGCGCCTCCAGCTCGCGCGGCGCATCGGTGTACCTGTCGAGATAGTCCCAGTCCGCCCTGCCGTCCCGAAACAGGCAATGCATGACCGCGCAGGCAAGCGCAGCATCCG
Source organism: uncultured Undibacter sp. (assembly GCA_964618715.1). Classification (GTDB taxonomy): domain Bacteria; phylum Pseudomonadota; class Alphaproteobacteria; order Rhizobiales; family Xanthobacteraceae; genus Pseudolabrys. The sequence goes on from CAZUDR010000132.1 coordinate 653, forward strand.
TGCCCGGCCTGATCAGCACCGGCAGGTCGGCCTGCTCCATGGTGCCATTCATGTAAATATCGACCGCCGCGATCCTGGCGCCGCGTTCCTTGCGGGCGCGCGTGGCATGCGTCATCACATTGACCTGGGTGTTCACCGCATTGGTGCCCCAGATCACCACCAGATCGGACTTCGCCATTTCGCGCGGATCGGGTCCGGCGATCCGCCCTACCCCGGCGGCAAAACCGGCATAGGCAGGATTGACGCAGATGGTGGAATGGAAGCCGGAGTATTTCCTGGCGTGCCGCAGCCGGTGGATCCCGTCGCGCATGACCAGGCCCATGGTCCCGGCGTAATAGTAGGGCCAGACGCTCTCGGCGCCGTGACGCTGCTCGGCCTTGAGGAAATTCTCGGCGACCAGATCGAGCGCGTCGTCCCACGAGATCGGCTGGAACTCGCCGGCGCCCTTTTCCCCGACCCGGCGCAACGGATGCAACAGCCGTTCGGCATGATGCTCGCGCTCGGCGTAACGGGCGACCTTGGCGCAGATCACGCCGGCCGTGTAGTCGTTGTCCTTTGAGCCGCGTACGCGTCCGATGGTGCGCTCGTCGATGAGTTCGACCTCGAGCGCGCAGGTCGACGGACAGTCGTGCGGGCACGCCGAATAGCCGATGCGTTTCCCGGGCGCGTCGCGGACAGTCTGGTTCATGAAATCCACTATACGCGTCATTGCGGACGCCGCGAAGCGGTCCGGTGGAACGATCAGACCTCGCTCTCCGCCGGCATCCTGGCGCGTCGCCACAGCCAGCCGGCTGTGAGCACCAGGATCACCCCCGCCACGGCGGCCACATAAACGGTCCATTCCGCAACCGCGAGTGTGTAGTTGTCCACCAGGTAAGCGACAACCACCGGATCGGTGGCGATGACCTCGCCCGCGATCCACCCGAGCAGCGCGGCACCCGCCCAGATCAGCACGGGGTAGCGGTCCAGCAGCGACATGATCAGGGCCGCGCCCGCCACGATCAGCGGAATGCTGACGACGAGGCCGAATACCAGGAGTGCGATATGGCCCTGCGCCACTGCGGCAATCGCGATCACATTGTCGAGGCTCATGACCGCATCGGCGACGGCGACGATGCGCACCGCACGCCACAGGCGCTCGCCCGTTGCCACGCCGTCGTGGCCGGGCGGATCGGGAACCAGCAGTTTGGCGGCGATATAAAGCAGTGCCGTGCCGCCGACGATCTTCAGATACGGCAGCAGCATGAGCGAGGCGACGATGGCGGTGAAGATGATTCGCAGGGTCACCGCGGCCGCGGCGCCGAGCACCATGCCCCAGACCCGTTGCCGGGGCGGCAGGCCGCGGCAGGCCAGGGCGATGACCACGGCGTTGTCGCCGGACAGCAGGATGTCGATCCAGATGATCTTGCCGATGGCAAGCCAGAACTGCGTCGGACCAAAGTCGTACCACCCGCTCGTCAGCACGGCGGGCCAGCCGGACGGATCCAGCAGCAGGGCCATGGCGTTCAAGATGCGCCCCTTTCCGGTGCCGGACGCAGGTCCCCGGTCCGGCTCAACGCACCGCCCTTAGCCGACGATTTCGTTACCCGAGAAGAACTGCGCGATCTCCTTGGCAGCGGTGTCGGCCGCATCGGAGCCATGCACCGAGTTCTCGCCGATCGACCTGGCATGGACCTTGCGGATGGTACCGGCGTCGGCCTTGGCCGGATCGGTCGCGCCCATCACCTCCCGGTATCTGGCGATCGCATTCTCTCCTTCGAGCACCTGCACCACCACCGGGCCGGAAATCATGAAACTGACCAGTTCGGGAAAAAAAGGCCGCTCCTTGTGGACCGCGTAGAAGGTCTCCGCCTGCTCCCGCGTGATACGCACGCGCTTCTGCGCGACGATGCGCAAGCCCGCCTGCTCGATGATGGCATTGATGGCGCCGGTCAGGTTGCGCGCTGTGGCATCCGGCTTGATGATGGAAAAGGTGCGCTCGACCGGCATCGGATGATCCTTCACTGGGATTGATTGGAGAGTTCGCCGACATTCATTGGAGCAACGAAGTCGCGCGGCTTATAGCGGGGGTCATATCGGGCGGCAAGGTCGGCGGCCGCCTTGTCGCGGCAGGTCCTGCCCGACCGTGTTTCGTCAAGGTTTTCCGTGTTTGAGGAGCAGCCCATGCACGCCCGCTATCGAATGTTCGCCGGCTATAACGCCTGGTGCAACGCACGGCTCTACGCGGCCGCGGCCACGGTATCTGATCGCGACTATCGCGCCGATCGCGGCGCTTTCTTCAGGTCCCTGCACGGCACGCTCAATCATCTGCTGGTCGGCGACCGCATCTGGATGCAGCGGTTCACCGGCGAAGGCGACGTGCCCGGGAGCCTGGATACCATTCTCCACGACAACCTTGGCGACTTGCGCGCGGCCCGCGAGGCCGAGGATGCCCGCATCATCGGTTACGTCGACGGACTTAACGAGGAGGATCTTGCGCGCACGATCCGCTACCGGACCTTTGCCAATCCCGCGACCATCGAGCAGCCGCTGGCACCGGCACTCGATCATTTTTTCAACCATCAGACCCATCATCGTGGCCAGGCACATGCTCTGCTGTCGGCCCTGGTCGGCAACGACGCCACGCCGAGTTTCGACCTGATCATGTACCAGCGCGAAACCGGAGAAGGCGGCGCGCGCAAGATCGGCTGATGAGGTGCGGGGTTGCGCCAGTGATCGGTCTCGGCCACAACGCGGCCCATGCTCGTCATCGACGAACTCACTGTCGGTATCGCCGGCCGCACGCTGCTTGAAGGCGCGTCCGCGCATGTTCCCGCAGGCGCCCGGGTCGGCCTGATCGGCCGCAACGGCACCGGCAAGACCACACTCTTCAACGTCATCGCCGGCGACATTGCGCCCGAACAGGGACGCGTGGACATCCCGCCGCGCTGGCGTATCGGCCGGTTGGCACAGGAAGCACCCGGCGGGCCGGAAAGCCTGATCGACGTCGTGCTCCGGGCTGACGATGAGCGGACCCGCCTGCTGGCTGAAGCGGGGACCACAACCGATCCGCACCGCATAGCGGACGTGCAGACGCGGCTTGCCGACATCGGCGCGCACGCAGCCCCTGCCCGCGCTGCCGCCATCCTTTCGGGTCTCGGTTTCGCCGCCGCCGACCAGCAACGCGCCTGCGCCGAATTCTCCGGCGGCTGGCGCATGCGGGTGGCCCTCGCCGCCAGCCTGTTTGCGCAGCCGGACCTGCTGCTGCTCGACGAACCGACCAACTATCTTGACCTCGAAGGCACGCTGTGGCTGCAGGACCACCTGGCACGCTATCCGCACACACTGATCGTGATCAGCCACGACCGCGATCTGCTCGACAGCGCGGTCGAACATGTCATGGCGCTGGACCAGAAGAAGTTGACGCTTTACCGGGGCGGGTATTCGGCCTTCGAACGGCAACGACGCGAACGCCAGGCACTCGACCTCAAGCTCATCAAGAAGCAGGAAGCGCAGCGAAAGCACCTGCAGGCCTACGTCGATCGCTTTCGGGCCAAGGCAACCAAGGCGCGGCAGGCGCAATCACGCCTGAAGATGCTGGCGAAACTCGAGCCGATTGCCGCGCTGGTAACGGAAGACGTGCGGCCGATCACGTTCCCTGCTCCGGAAAAACCGCTGTCGCCGCCAATCATCGCCACCGAGAACGTTGCCGTCGGTTACCTGCCCGGCAAGCCGGTGCTCTCGGGACTGACCCTGCGCATCGACGACGATGACCGCATCGCGCTGCTGGGTGCCAACGGCAACGGCAAGTCGACGCTGGTGAAGCTGCTGGCCGCGCGGCTGCCGCCGGCAACGGGCCACATCACGCGGGCGGCCAATCTGAAGGTAGGCTATTTCGCCCAGCACCAGATTGACGAACTGGAACCGGAACAGAGTCCGTACGATCATATGCGCCGCCTGATGCCTGACGCCGCGGAAACCGCCGTGCGTGCTCGCGTCGGCGGCATCGGCTTTTCGGGCGCCGCTGCCGACAACGCGGTGAAGACCCTGTCCGGCGGCGAGAAGGCCCGACTGTTGCTCGGCCTTGCCACCTACGATGCGCCGCATCTCGTCATCCTCGACGAGCCGACCAATCATCTCGACATCGACAGCCGCGGCGCGCTGATGGAGGCGATCAACGACTATCCCGGCGCGGTGATCCTGGTCTCGCACGACCGTTACCTGCTGGAGGCCTGCGCCGACCGGCTGTGGCTGGTCGCCGACGGCAGGGTGACGCCATTCGACGGCGACCTCGACGATTACCGGCGTGAGGTGCTGGCCGATCGCGGCGAACGCAGAAGCGGCGGCGGTGACAGGACATCACAACAGCCGAGCCGCGCCGACATCCGCCGTGCGGCGGCCGAAAAGCGTGCCGAGACGGCACCGCTGCGCGAACGCGTCAGGCGCGCGGAAGCCGAAATCGCCCGCCTCACCCGCGTATTGGGAGATCTGGATCGTCAGCTGGCTGTCGGCGACGTGTTCACACGCGATCCGGGCCACGCGGCAGCGCTCGCCAGGGCACGTTCAGATGCCGCGCAGGCACTCACCGCCGCCGAGGAGGAATGGCTCGCCGCCAGCCAGGCGCTGGAAACGGCCTGAGCCGTCACTGCACGTAGACCTGGCCCGCCGGTTGCCGGGCCGACCCGGTTGTCGAAATCGCGCGCCGGGATTTCGGCTTCGCCGTCTGTGTCGGCGCGGGCAGGCCTTCGATGACCTGCAACCGGCCGGACTCGAAACGATAGACTCCAGGCCGACTGCCTCCCTCATAGGTCAGCACGACCTTGCGTTCGCCCTTGCCGCCGGTGCTACCGGGGGTGATGGCGACATTGTTTGGCGTGCCGGACCGGCGTACGACTTGGCACTCGGTCATGCCGAGCGCGACGCCCCCCATCACCTGCGGCATGAAGGAACCGCCTGACAGACCGTCGAGCTGCAACCGGTCCGGGGGCGGCGCCGAAGCCTGGGCGGCAGCGGGGGGAGCCGCCGCCATCGGCGCGCCGGCCAGATCGCCCGCGATCGAGCCGACCGGCCGGTCGGCGGGTGGCGTTTCGGCTGTCTGCGGTTGGGTTTCGGCCGCCTGTGCTGTCGGCGCGGCGCAGCGGCCGTCCGCTGTGACCAGATCCTCTGGGGCCACCGGACCGCTGGGCCCAAGCGCGACGTCTTCGACATGACGGCCGGACTTCATCAGGTCCGACACATCGAACATCCTGGCCGAACTGGAGAACATGTTGCTGTAGTTCTCTTTTTCGAACAGCGGGCTGACACCCGAACAGCCCGACACCGCCCAGGCGGCGAAGCACGCAAGACCAACTTTCGCAATGAGACGCGGCACGAAATGCTCCCCGGGCATTAGCCTATCCGCTTGTCGATTAAGCCCTATTTTGCGTCAGCACGATGGCGGCAGGCAAGGCTCTGCCGTCAAACGCGGTTACCGGGCGACCGAATCGTCAGCCAAAGGCCTGCCAGGTCAATGGCCGAGTTGACGATTTCCGGTCCGACAGGCTGACCCTACCCCCCGCGGTATAAGCAAACCTTGCCGCGTCAAGCCTTTTTCACCCAGCGCCCACTGTCGTCCGGTTGCCAGTAGGTGACGTCGAAACCCCTGGCCCTGGCTTCGCTCCAGTGCGCGCGCGCTGCGGCGACCGCCGCCTCATCGTCCCCGTCGAAAAGCAGCACGATCCGCTGATAGTTTTCCGGATCGGCCGGCATTGGCACACCCTCGATGAGGATACGTACGTTGGAGCCGTTCGGATTGCTTTCGGTCAGCGTCAGCAGCACCGGCTGTGCCGATGCCTCCTGCTCCCGCCATGTGCCGTGCGGCAGAAATCCGTCGTCCCGGTAGGTCCACAGATGGGCATCGAGCGCCTCGATGCGTTCTTCGGAGGCGCCCTGCACGACTACGCGCCAGCCACGCTGCAATGATTTTTCGAGCAGCGCCGGCAACACGCCTTCCAGGCGCTGACCTTGCAGGTGGTAGAAGAGGATTTCCGTCATGGCATCCTCACGACCGATTGCTGCCGGCCACAGACTACTTCTCGTAATTGTCGGCGACCACGCGGTCCAGCAGGCGCACGCCCCAGCCGGAGCCCCAGCTCTTGTTGATGTCGCTCTGGCGCGAGTCAAAACCGGTGCCGGCAATGTCGAGATGCGCCCACGGCATCTTGTCGTTGACGAAGCGTTTTATGAACTGCGCCGCTGTAATGGCGCCCGCCCAGCGGCCGCCGGTATTCTTCATGTCGGCAAATTTGGAATCGATCAGCTTGTCGTATTCCTTGGCCAGCGGCATTCGCCAGACGACTTCGCCGGTCGCCCAGCCGGCCTTGGTGATGCGGTTGGCCAGTTCGTCATTGTTGCTGAACATGCCGGCATATTCGTGCCCGAGCGCAACGATGATGGCGCCGGTCAGTGTTGCAAGATCAATCATGAATTTCGGCTTGAAACGCCGCGCCGCGTACCAGACGACATCGCCGAGCACCAGCCGGCCTTCGGCATCGGTATTGATGATCTCGACCGTCTGGCCGGACATCGACTTGACGATATCGCCCGGGCGTTGCGCGTTGCCGTCCGGCATGTTCTCCACCAGACCGATGACGCCGACAGCATTGACCTCGGCCTTGCGTCCGGCCAGCGCCCGCATCAGGCCTGTGACGCAGGCCGCCCCAGCCATGTCGCCCTTCATATCCTCCATGCCCGCCGCCGGCTTTATGGAAATGCCGCCGGTGTCGAAGCACACGCCCTTGCCGATAAACGCCACCGGGGCGTCACTCTTCTTGCCCCCGTTCCAGCGCATGACAACGACGCGGCTGTCGTGCCGCGAGCCCTGGCCGACACCGAGCAACGCGTTCATGCCGAGTTTCCTGAGGGCGGGAACGTCGAGGACTTCGACGGCAACCCCGAGTTTCTTCAGTTCACCCGCTCGGCGGGCGAACTCGGCGGGATAGAGGACGTTGGCCGGTTCATTGACCAGATCGCGCGCCAGCATCACGCCCTCGGCGACGGCGGCGCGGGGGGCATCGGCCTTGCGGGCGGGAGCGGCGGCAGCAACTGCGACGGTCACACTGCGGCGTGCGGGGGGCTTTTCGTCCGCCTTGCGCTGGGTCTTGTAGCGGTCGAAGGCGTAGGCACGCAGACGCACGCCCTGGGCGAGGTCGGCAGCCTGCTCGGGGCTCATGGGCCCGTCGGGCAGTTCAGCAAAAACGCAGGCCTCGCCCGCGCTCGTCGGCAGCTTGCCCATGGCGATGCCGCCGTATTTGACGAAGTCCTGCGACTGCAGGTCGCTTGCCTTGCCGACGCCGATGACCACAAGCCGGCCGGCCTTGAGCCCCGCCGGCATGATCAGTTCGAGACTGGATCCCGCCTTGCCGTTGAACTGTTCAGCCTTGCCGGCGCGCGCGACCACCCGGGCGGCAGCCCCCAGCGCCTTCGTTGTGGCGGGACCGAACTTCAGCCCGTCCCCGCAGAACACAATGAAGACGCCCCTGGCCGGGGCGGCAAACGGGCCAAATCCGAGCTTGAGGGCGTTGGACATGAAAAGAATCCTCGATGATCAGAACAAAAGCCGGACCTCGGCGACCCGGACCCCATATGGACCGGCTCCTGCCTCGCTGAAAAGGTCAAAAATGGCTTGATTTTCAGCATATTCA
>CAZUDR010000133.1:0-8305 GCA_964618715.1 uncultured Undibacter sp.
TGACTGCGCGCGCGCGAACGTCAGGCGCGCCACCCGCAGGGCGACTCGCCCTTGCGCCGCCAAGCGCGACGACGTCGCGACCTGCCTTGAACCCGAACCAGCAGTATCGCCGGCGGCTGCGTTGTCACGCGGCGGCGTCCGGCGCGGCCGTGCGCACCGGCGGTTCGCTGTAGATCACTTCGCCCGACTTCTCGGCGACGGCAAACGTCACGAAGTATTCAATCTCCGGATACACGCCGTAGCGGGACAGAATGCCGTCGAGCCAGGGGCCCTGGTAGAACGCCTTGGCGTCGGCAAGCGTCGCCCACTGGTAAACACCGCCGGCAATGCCGTTCTCGCTCCAGATGAACTGCTTGCGGATAAATCCCTTCTCCCTGGCAAATCCGGGGGCGATCTTGTGGAAGTGCTCGCGGCATTCGTCCCTGCCGATCGTGGCGGGCAGCCTGTAGCGAACGATCGCTGTAATCATGACGATCTCCTGCCGGTCCGAAAGTCGATCGCGGCGATAGTAACGGACCGTGTTGGCGGAAACCAGTCGCGCGCCGGCAGCGGACATGCCGTCGATGCGTGCCGGGGGCCCGTCAGCAGGCTGCGCGCCGCCGGCAGGCGATTTCAATACCGGTCGATCAGCCGGTTTGCGGGCGCGTCGACATCGAGAAGGCGATTGCCCTGATCGGCGCCCGTCACCGGCAAACGGTCATCCAGCAGACCCATCTGCACCAGGACGGTGGCCTGGTCCCAGTAAATGTGCTCCGACGCAATGAGGCCGTTCTCGAAGGCAATGACGGCGACGTGAGGTACGGCAAGCCGCCGGCCGGTCGGCTCGATGCCGGGCGCGAACCAGTCCATGCGCACGGTATGGGTCAGCCGGAGAATGAACTCGTCGACGAGGCGGCCCTGACCGACGCTGCGCGTCAACAAATCCAGTTCGGCGTCTTCCGGCATCTGCGGAATGAAGATTTCGGCATAGAACTTTCGCAGCGCTTCGCGTCCGGTCGCGCCCGTATTGACCGGCACATGGATCAGCACCGGACGATCGGTCATAGTGGCAATGGCCGCGTCGGCGTCCTTTTTCACGAATTCGCTCGCCGTATGAGTCTCCCAGACGTTGATCAGCGCCTGCTCATCGCTCGTGAACTGTCTCATTTTTCGACCTCCCGTCCGCTCGGCGCACGGGCCGAAGCGGACATATTGCCATCCTTCCGGTGCGCGCCGGGACCCTGCCGGGCGACATCGGGAGGAGGCGTTCGTCAGCGGCCGGCCGTTCCTTCTTCCACCACGGTGATGATGGGCCCGTAGCCGCCGTGGCCGGGCGCGTCGTTGCGGCCAAGCTCCGGCGCATAGAGGCCCGACGCCCGGCCACCGTCGAGAAAAAGGGCATTGTCGCAGCCAAGACCGTCGCGGAAGAAGCGGGCAAAGTCGTAGAAACTTACCCAGCCCACGCTGATGGCGAAATGCACCTTCGTCGGGCCCGACACGCCGACACCATTGCGCGGCTTGCGATCGCTCGAATTCACGATGAAGGCCGGATGAATGGCCGCGTCGATGACGAGCATGGGTCCGGATTGCGTGGCGAATTTCACGTCCGGTCTGTCGGCAAGGAACCGCTCCGTCTCGCGGACGCCCGCCTTGCCGTCGCCGATCCAGAACACGCCATTCGGCTTCTTGTAGAAGTTCGGGATCTGGGCCGGCGGGCCGGTGCGCGTCGCCGTGTTGGCCCGGGTCAGTTCCCGGCCGTTTTCGATATAGAGGCCGACGGGCCGGAAGTCGTCGTGGTACATGCCGCCGTTCATGGCGAACCGCAGCGACTGTCCCCCGGACCTGAGGCGGGCGGCAACGGCGGCGAACGTCCGGTACGGCCTGCCGTCGCCGTCGCGCCAGGAGATGCGCATAATGTCCCTGGTCAGGTCGAAACTGCAGACGATGTAGGACGCGCCTCGAAACGCCTCGCGGCGGCACGGTTCGGCCCGGGCCGCAGCGGTCAGCAGCAGGCAGTGCAGGGCGAGGGCGCAGAGCAGAACGCGGCGTGACATCATGGGTCAGGTTTAGCGGTTGCCGGGCCGGCCGAAAACGCCGGCCCAATTCCGGTCTGCCGGAGTTTGCAAACGACGTGCCCGGCCTCACAAGTCATGTGGACCAGGCAGCATCAGGGGCCAAAGCAGGACTGCGGCGAACTTGCGGAATGCAGGCACTTCAGTTTGGCCGGCATTGATACTATTCCAGTCCGAGCATCTTGTTCACCTCGTAAAAATTCATCGGCCGTTCGCGTTCGGTAATATATCCTTCCGGAAACCAGACGAGCTTGATCTGGATCTTTGGTTCCAGATTGTCGTCATAGGGAACATAGTACAGATTGAGGGCGAAGCGCTGATTCTGGTCGAGCAGTGTGTTGTCAGTCAGGGGAAAATCATACGGCGTTATAGTGAAATCCTGTCCTTCCAAAAACAATTGGCTGGCATCGTCAGTCGCAGCTTTCTCGCATGCGCTCGGGCCTTTCTCTACCTGCCAGGATATGTCTGCCGTGCCGTTGGTCACGTCGAAGTCATTCACATGAAATAGCAACGAGTGCGCGCCGTTCGGAGACACTGAGCATACACCCTGCTTGGCACCGAAAATATTTGCGGGGTGCTGAAAACTGTTGAATTTCGGGTCGTCTGCCGGGGAGGAGGTGACGATCTGCACGCGCCGTTGCTCTGACCTGTCAGGCGTGTCAGCACCCTTGTTGCCAGAAAAGTACATGTCGATATCGGAACCTGGAGAGGGCGAGCTGTACCAGAGACTCTCGAACCAACTGAGTTCGTTCTTGGCGCCACTGGCCCTCAACATGGCAACCTGACGGTCCACAACGCGCCGGGCCACGGAGCGCAGTTCACGCCGCTGGCTCGAAAATTGTTGCCCTTTCAGATCGCTGTCCACTTTGAGCAGCAACGGCTTCAATTCAAAATTTCTGTGAAAGTTCAGCTGCAAAAGATTCAGCAGCATTGCGGCAGATTCGGGCTTCAGTCCGCTTTCACCGGTCTTGGTTTCGATAAAGGGGCCAATCAAACTCTGAAGCATCCGGGACCGAAGCTCACTTTCTGCCGTTTCACGATTGCTGAGCAGCGTGATGGCGGATGTGCGCTTGCTATAATCGTCTGCGAGATAGGCAAAGAAGACACCCACAGCTGCGATGGCAACCTTTGCGCCCGCATCAAACCACTCGCGGAGGGATTTCCACCGATCCCCAACGGCTGATTTGCCCGTTTTCCTGTCGGCAACCATTGTCACTGCCGGAAATGAAGGTCCTGCCGTATACGAGCAGGAAAGCTCCGAAAAGTGATCGGGTTGCTCTGCCCGCCGCTGACCTCGGCCTGATACACGCCGGGCTTTAGAAAGACCTGGTAGGAACTCTGGCGGTCAACAGGGACGGTGATGCTCCGGTCGGATGCCGTCTCTCGAACTATCAACACCCTACCGGAAGCGTTTGCGCCTCCGATGGTCACCGTGCCATAGACCTGCCCCGCATGCGCAAGAGTTGCCGACGCGACCAGCACGGTCGCGGTGGCGAAACACAGCGCTGAATCACACCTTGCTGAACCTGGCCGTTCATCAACGTGAATGTGCCGGAATCGATGGCGCCATCTTTCGATCACGATCCGCGCCCCGTTCAAGTCAAGAAAGTTCGCAGCCTATCTTCCTGTCAGGCAGCTACTCACCATGAAAGGCTAACAAAACCGGAAGGCCGTCTCAAGAACTTGACGGTCAGCCGATGGTGTCTGCTTGCCGCGTCGCCAGGGGCCGCGTCGTTTCATGGTCCTTGGCGGACCATATGTTGCGCCGCGGCTGATGTTCTTGCAGCAGCTCTCCGGAGTCGGGAAGAACGAGCGACACAAGAAAAGCTCTGCGCGTCAGCGATGAGCTGCCAGTCCGTACGAGGTCACACGATGCCGGCTACAGCGCGGCCTGGATGGCGCGCATCAGCCGGAAACGCAGCCCGCCGTAGTTGCCCGGAAGCGAGATCACGAAACGCACCTGCCCGTTTTTTTCAGTGTCGACGTAGCCCGCCAGCGTGCTGACGCCGTTGAGCGTGCCGGTCTTGTAGGCGGCGCCCTTGCTGCCCTTGAGCAGGTCGGCGTGGGGCGCGAACAGGTTGAGCACCTTTGCAAGCCCGCGTGCGGTGAAGCGGTTGCCGCGGCTGAGACCCGAACCTTCCTCGAGATGGATGGCCTGCGCGAGGCCCTGCGCGGCGAGCATCTCGTTCGCCACCTTCAGCGACTTGTCGAGGCTGACCGGTCCGCCGTGGCGGTTCGCGCCGATCTCGAGGAAGACCTGGTTGGCGATGTAGTTGTTCGAGCCGATGAGCAGTTCGCGGAGGATCTCCGAGAGGGGGCGCGACTGGCTGTGCACGTAGACCGGGGTCAGGCCTGCGGGCACGGATCCGGTCGTGATCTTGCCTTTCACGCTGCCGCCGGCCTTTTCGATGAACGCGGCGAGCAACTCGCCGGCGTATTGCAGGCTCAGCGCGGGATCCTGGGCCAGACTGATGCGGTCGCGCCCCCTGGGCCCGCGCTTGCGGAACTGGCTGATCGCCAGCGGGGTGATCGGGGTCTGCTTCTCGGCGGAGCGGACCGTCTTGCCGCGGCGCACGGCGTAGATAGTGTTGAAGTTCACCGCCAGCGCGGAGTTGAGCGCGTCGTAGGACTCCGTAGTTTTCTCGATGCCCGGGATGCTGAGGTCGGCGGGGTAGTAGCTTGCATCGAGCACGATGCCGGTGAGCGGTTCCTTGCCGGCCGCCTTGACCAGCTCCGGTGCCAGCAGCGCCAGCTCTTCGGAGATCAGGAACGGATCTCCGCCCCCGCGCACGTACAGCACCCGTTTGTCGTCCAGGTAGAAGCTGGTCCGGAAGCGGTAGTCCCCGCCAAGGACCTCCATCGCCAGCCAGGCGGTCACGATCTTGGCGACCGAGGCGGGGACGAAGGGCTTGTCGGCGTTCTGCGCCACCAGTTCATTGCCCGCGGCGTCCATCACCAGCACCAGCGCCGACGGCGCCAGCGCTGCGACCTTTTCCTTCGCGCCGGCGAGCGCCGGGGCGGGCAGCACGAGCAGGACAAGGAGGAGCAGGCGAGACCACATGGCGACTCCTGCACGCGACCGGTCCGGCGACCGGCCGGCGAGCGAGCGAACGGACTGCTCCGCGCGGGAGGACTCTTCGGCTGCGCGCATCCTGGTTACGTACATCTCACCCGGGCCCGGTTGGTCGAATCCGGCGCCTCCTACTTACATGGCCGGGGCCGGCACGGGCAAACCGGCAGGCCATGGATGCGAGATTCGGTCGCATGATACCTGTGTCGATGCATGCGCGTCGGAGATCGACACGGCGGGAATCAGCATAAAGTGGCCGCGCAGTGTGGGCCCTTCGGATGAGCAACCGCCCCGCAAACCGCTATGAGATAATTCTGGTCGGCGGTCTCGCCACGGCGGCGGGGCTCTATTTCCTGCTGGTCGGCGTGGGGGTCCTGCCGGTCCCCGGCGGACCGGGCGCGCTGCACGCACCGCTCTGGGTCATCGCCTGCGCCGGGCTGATCTTTCTGTTCGCCGGGAGCGCCGTCCTGTTGCAGGTGACCGGCAAGGCGAATGCAAGCGGTGCGTTGCCGCCGGGCGCCCCGTTCTGGCTGCGCGCCGCCCAGCACCTGATTGTGGTCGGAATCTTCGCCTGCTTCGCCATGATCGGCAGCTGGATCGCTCTGTTCGGCGAGGCGCGCCAGTTCTCCGGATCGCTGTCGTTCCTCGGCGTCGGTCTCGGCGTCGACACGGGCGTCGCCGTCGGACGCGCTGCCTTCGGCATCGGTGCGCTCATCTGCTGGATCGGCACAATCGCGCTCGCGGTGTCGGCCACGCGCAAGCTGTTCGGGCCGGGTGGCAAGGCCGGCTGAGCGGGGCGCTTCGCGAAACGCATTGACCGGCACCCGTTAAGGTTTCCGGTTAAGGGTCGCGGCAATCTGCCGGCGCAATGCTGACGCTGCGGGTCTATAGACTCCGTGTGAGGCTTCTTATCACCGCCTCTCTTTTGCATGCGGCTGTTTGCGGGGACTGCCGGGTAGCGGCAGACGACCTCAATCAAGGAGAAGCAGATGTCTCTCATGAGCAAGTTGAAGACGAACGGCAGTACCGGGACAGAGGTCTTTACGCTGGATGAAGGTCCGGTGACGATCAATTTTCCGGCGAGCCTGTGCTCGGCGTCACTGGAAGACCTGAAGCAGTATCTCGACATCTTCTACCGCAAGGCCTGCCGCCTCGCGGATGATCCGGTCGACGCAATGGATCCGCACCGGTTCAGCAAACGTGAACACCTGAAGGTCGCCGCCGCTGAATAGGGGTCGATCCCGCGCCTGCACGATCGTGCAGGTGACCTGGCGACGCGCATGGCCGTCGAAGGACGTAACGGCATCAGCGATCGAGGCCGCCAGCCATGGCGGCCTTTTTGCTGCACATCCGGTGCCGGCTCTCGCGGCGACCACGGCCGGCTATTGGCCTGCCCGGTGATGTATCTCCGTTTGGCTGGAAAAGGTCCGCCGGCCGGGCTGTAGCGGTACATCGATGCCGGGCTGCCGTTTACCAATTGTGCGCAATAGCGTTGACGCAACATCAAGAATTGCGTCGATATGATCACGCAGTCGATCAGTCAGCTGGCGTAAAGGTGTCGTCATGCGTCGCGCAATATTGAGTGCGTTGTTTGCATTTTTCGCGGTTTGCTGTGTGAGCGCCACCGGCGACTCCGCCAGTGCGGGCAGCTATTACGGCGGCGGCTTCTATGGTGGCGGCGTCTATGGTGGTGGTGGCGTCTATGGCGGCGGCGTCTATGGTGCTGGTGGCGTCTATGGCGGCGGCGTCTACGGCGGCGGCGGCTACTACGGTGGCGGCTATTACGGCGGTTGCTGCCGCAGGGGGCTGATCTCCTCCTGCTATCGCAGTTCCTGCGGCTATTACGGACCGCCACCGGTCTATCCGGCTGCTCCGGTCTATCCCTATCCGCCGGCTCCAGCCTACGAGATCGGCTACGCGCCGTGCCCCCCGCCGGTGCGGGTCGCCGACGGCCGTGGCGGCTGGGTCTGGGGCGGTGGCTGCTACTGACGCGGGACGGCGGCATCCCGCGCGCTCCCGCCTTGACACTTAATTCCTTGATTCACCGCCGGTAACGCCTGCCGGACTGCAGGCACCTGCGCATGGCTCGACCCCCTGCCTTGCGCAGATTGCGGGGCTGCCTGTCCCGACCGGCGCTATAGCCTCCGTCGACCTGTCGCTTCGCAACCATTTCTGGCACCAAACTTCCATGACCGATAACGCCGTGAGCGAGCCGGCGCCGCAGGAGGCCGGCGACGCCTCGCGATCGAGCAGCTTCTGGGCACTCACCCTCGGCAGCATCGGGGTCGTCTACGGCGACATCGGTACCAGCCCGCTCTACGCCTTCCGCGAAGCCATCAATGCCGCCGTCGGAGACGGCCCGCTGACCGACGACATCGTGTTCGGCGTGCTGTCGATGATCGTCTGGTCGCTGGTCATCGTGGTGACGCTCAAATACATCGTCATCCTGCTGCGCGCCGACAACAACGGCGAAGGCGGCACGCTGTCGCTGACGGCGCTCGCCTTCCGCGCGCTCGGCCGCCGCACAATGCCGGTGCTGCTTCTGGGCATCATCGGCGCGGCGATGTTCTACGGGTCGTCCTTCATCACACCCGCGCTGTCCGTGATGTCGGCGGTCGAGGGCATCAGGGTCGCAACGCCCGCATTCGACCCTTACGTCCTGCCGATCACGGTGGTGATCCTCATCGCGCTGTTCTCGGTGCAGTCGCACGGCACCGGCCGGGTGTCCGCCCTGTTCGGTCCGGTCACCGTGGTCTGGTTCGCCGCGATCGCTGTCGCCGGCGGCATGCACATTGCGGACTATCCCGGCATCTGGCATGCCCTCAATCCGTATTACGCCGTCGCTTTCCTCGTCACGCACGGCTGGATTTCGCTGGTGACACTGGCGTCGGTTTTTCTGGTCGTGACCGGCAGCGAGGCACTGTACGCCGATCTCGGTCATTTCGGCCGCAAACCGATCCAGACGGCGTGGCTCTTCGTCGTCTTTCCGGCGCTGCTGCTGAACTATTTCGGGCAGGGCGCCCTGGTGCTGGCGGACCCGGACGCCATCGTCGACCCGTTCTACCGTCTGGTTCCGGAATCGCTGCTGTGGCCGCTGGTCGCTCTGGCCACCGCCGCCACGGTGATCGCGAGCCAGGCGGTGATCACCGGCGCCTACTCGATCACCCAGCAGGCGATCCAGCTC
>CAZUDR010000134.1:0-8239 GCA_964618715.1 uncultured Undibacter sp.
AGGTGCCAAGCGATGACTATCAGCTTGCGATGCTTGGCGACGTCGTCACAATCGACCACTTGCGGGCTGAACTCGAGATTATGGAGCGCCTGGAGGCCAGAATGTCGCGTGCGATGAAAACGCTGATGCAGGCAAAGATGATGAAGCAGGTGCTGGGCACCGGTCCGCAACCGGTCAAGGAGGTGCAGGCCTAGTCGCTATTGAATATCACATTCCTGGTATGGCGGGCCCGATTGTTTTCGGAGCTTTGATTCAGATCAAATCACCGCCAAATTCAATTACTATCATATATTAAAAAGAAGAATTGTGCATTCACCAGGCGCAAAGCAAAAAAGTGAAGCGACGAGGAGAAGCATTATGCGCGCAGGATTGCGACGGACCGCGATTGCTGCGGTGGCAATCGCAATTTTAGGAACTGCGGCAACGATTCCGAACGACGCCTATGCGAGAAGTGGCCGTGGTGGTCATAGTGGCTATCATGGTGCTCAGCATGGCGGGCACGGCGGCGGTCATCGGCACGGTGGTGGAGGCCATTGGCGCGGTGGCGGAAGGTATTGGGGCGGCTTTGGTTGGGGCCTCGGAACCGGTCTGGCGGTCGGGTTAGGTGCGCCCTATTACTACGGCTACTACGAACCCTATAGGTACGAAGAGCCGTATTACTACGAATATGAGCCCATTCGGTGCGTACTGAAACCGCGATGGGTGATTACTCGCGCTGGCTTCCGTGTTCGGACAGTAGTACGCGTGTGCCGTTGATCCCCTAGCCTGGAAATTGCGCCACAACGGCCGAGCGCGAGGCAAACAAAGAGCCGCTTTAGGCGTCTGTTAATGTTCCGGGCCGAGGCTGCCCCAATCTTGATTCGGGGAGGGGCATCCCGCCGTGGTTGGCATCATCGCAATCCAGCTCATCGCCTTCTCAATCTTTGTGTGCCTGGGCGTGATCGTCACCGGCCTCTGGAAGCCGCACAGTGCAGTTGGCCGCTGGTTTGACCAGAGCGTATTGTAGCGACGCGATCGCCGCCTCGTACTACACCACCGCGCCTTAAGCCTCATCGCAGCCGTTTCCGGGCTCGCAGCAGCCCAACGATCCTCTGCGCCTTGCGGGAATCGGCAAGTTATTGAACACGCCCGTCGAGCGGTGAACCCAAACTTGAACCCGCAAAGCTCGAGGAGATGGCAACCATCGAGTACATGGAAAAGGAGCTCAAGGTCGCGGAACGCCTGGAAGGACGCATTTCACGGGCAGGCGAAGATGATGAAGCAGGTGCTGGGCACCGGTCCGCAACCGGTCAAGCAGGTGTGAAGCAACTCGCAATTCAAAGTTGCCGTTTGTGCGAATTGGACGAAGCGGGCGGAACGTTCAGGGAGCTGTCCGCCCGCTAGGTCAATCGACGTGAGACTGCAGACGAAGGGGCAAAAAAGCGGAGCTCCGTCTGTGAGTTCTATGGAAGCACGGCAGCCTAGATCGCTTCCTTAAGCTCTCTCGTCCGCTCCGCCTCATCCTTGCGCCGTTGGCTCCGGTTCCACGGCTTGAGTGGCGTCAGAACCCTCAGGTCAATGTCGCCCACCAGGCGCGCACCACCGGAGCGCCACTCCATCACCAGTTGACGGTCATGGAATGCCTCCAGTTCCGGCCGGTGACTGATGCTGATCAGCGTCGTATGCGGCAGACGGTCGGCGACCAGTTTCATCATCTCTTCCTGGCCGGCGCGGTCGAGCGCGGACGTCGCCTCGTCGAGCACCGCGATGGAGGGGCGATGAATGAGCAGCCGGGCAAACGACAGTCGCTGCTTTTCACCCCCGGACAGGACGTGATCCCAGGCGACGTCATTCTCGTCGATACGATCCATCAGATAGCCCAGGCCGACCGCCTCGACCACGTCGTTCGTCGTCTCGGGATTGATCGTGCTCGCCGGTGCCGGATAGGTGACGGCGCGACGCAGCGTGCCGACCGGAATATAGGTGCGTTGCGGCAGGAGGAACAGTTTGGCTCCGGGCCCGAACAGGATTTCTCCCTGGCCCCAGGGCCAGAGGCCGGCAATGGCGCGCACGAGCGTGCTCTTGCCGGCGCCCGACTCGCCGACCACCAGAACCTTTTCGCCGGGGCGAATCGTCACTTCCGTGCCGTTGACCACCGATGTTCCGTCGTCGGTGGTGACCGACAGGTCGCGGAGGCGGATCGCGGCCTCCCTGGTCACGCCGCGGGTGATGTGGCCATCACCCGCCTCTTCCGCGGCTGCCAGCGCGTCAAGGGACTCCAGCAACGCGGCAACGCGGCGGGCCGAAGCAGTCCAGTCGGCGAAGCGGGGATAGTTGTCGACGATCCAGCCGAACGCCTTCTGCACGATGACGAAGGCCGAGGCGGCCTGCATGACCGCGCCGAGCGACATCGAACCGTCAAGATACTTCGGCGCCGCCAGCATGACCGGCACCGTCCAAACCACCAGTCCGCTGGTGTGCGAGACAAGCGTGGTGCGCATGTGCTGAAAGCACAGGTCGCGCCAGCGTTGAAAAACGGTGACAAACGACCGGTCGAGACCGGCGCGTTCCTCCGTTTCGCCGCCGAGCAGCGCAATGCTTTCGCCGTTTTCGCGCACCCTTTGAAGCACGTAGCGGTACTCGGCTTCACTTTGATTCTTGCCCTCCGCCACAGCGACGAAACGACGGCCGATGACGAGCATCGACACGGTGCCCAGCAGCGCATAGGCGATTGCGCCCAGCACCAGAAATCCGGGAATGGTTACACTCATGCCCAGCAGCGAAAAGGTCAGCGATCCGCCGATCATCCACAACACCACGATGAACGCCACGGCGGAAAGAAAGGCGGTGAACAGCCCGACGGCGAAATCAACGGGTGCGTCGGTTGCGATACGCAGATCCTCTGAAATCCGGTATTCGGGATTCTGCGGTGCGCCGCGAACCAGATTGAGCTGGTAGTAGCGATAGCGCGTCAGCCAGTAGTCGAGTACGTGGGTGTTGAGCCACGCGCGCCAGGAGCGCTGCATAGTCATGCGCAGGTAGACGTTGGTCACACCAAACGCGACGCTTGCCGCAGCCAGTGGCACAAAAATGAGAGCCTGCCTGAACGCCTCGCCGGTGTTTTTCTGCTCGAGTGCGTCAAAAAACCATTTGTTCCAGCGGTTGAGCGCGAGATCCGCCGCGAGGCTGGCGCACAGCAGCACGACAAGCCCGATTACAAGCGGCCATGCAACACGTGAGCCACCGTGCCGCCAGAAACCGGATGCGCTTTTCCAGAAACGCCAGACCAGATCTCGACGCGTAGCGGCACAATGAGCGGTCATCGCGCTCACCGTCGCGCCTGATGACGTGTTACCTTCTGTCGCGTTCGCACCACGATCATCTGCCCGGCTTGACTATTCCCGCTGGGACGAAGGGGGCGGGTTCCCCAACATGGCCAAAATACGGCAAACCGGTTAACCGGCTTTAAATTTTGGCGAAACCAGCATTCGCCGACATTCGCACCCGGTTAACGATTATGTCCTGCAACGGTCGTGTCACTGGAAGCATTGCGCCGTTTGTTTGCGCGGATCGTCTCGGCATACCAGCGTGCCGAGGATTTCGGTGTCCGTTTCAGTGAATCGTAATCGACGCGAACGAGACCAAAACGCTGGCTATAGCCGGCGTTCCATTCGAAGTTGTCGAGAAGTGACCAGACGAAATAGCCGCGCACATCGGCTCCGGCGTCGATGGCCTTGTGCATTTCGGAGATATAGGCGTCCAGATACGCGATGCGATCGGGATCCTCGACCGCACCGTTCTCGAGAATCTGATCCTGGGTGGCCGTTCCGTTCTCCAGCACGTAGATCGGCAACCGGTACTTGTCGCTGAGCGACAGCAGGGTCTCACAGAACGCTGCCGGCTGGATCGGCCACCCGATCGCGGTGCGCGGCACCTCCGCCGGCGCAGGGCCGAAGCCGCAGCCGATGACCGAACCGGCGTCCGCCTGCACGTAGACCGGCGAATAATGATTGAGTCCGAACCAGTCGACCGGCTGCCGGATCGTTGCCATGTCGTCGGCAGCAATCAGCGGCGCAAGAGCCGCTTCAAGCAGCGGCGAGTAGCGGCCCACCAGTTGCGGATCCGGAAAGGCACTGTTCCAGTATTGCCCGAAGATCTGCGCGGCCTCGCGGTCTTCCGCCGAACCTGTAGAAGGCAGGCACGGCTGCACGTTGTGAACCGCGCCGACTGACGCGCCGGAAACCGTTGCACGTATGACAGCGATGGCCCGGCCATGGGCGCGGTTCACATTATGAATGACCCGGTGCAGCGCGTCGCGATCGGATAATCCCGGCGCGTGTGCGCCGAACGCAAATCCGAGCAGCGAAAACACCGACGGCTCATTGAAGGTAGCCCACCTCTTCACCCGATCGCCGTAGCGACGCGCTGCAAGGCCGGCGTAATCGGCGAACCAGTCGGCACTCTCCCGGGCGGTCCAGCCACCCAGATCCTCAAGCGCCTGCGGCAGGTCCCAATGATAAAGGCAGAGCCAGGGCTCGATCCGGGCCTCGAGCAGCGCGTCGATCAGCCGCTCATAGAAGTCCAGGCCGGCTTCGTTGGCGGCACCGCGCCCCGTCGGCAGCACGCGCGGCCAGGCCACCGAGAAGCGGTAGCCATCGACGCCCATGTCGCGCATCAACGCCACGTCTTCGGCGTAGCGGTGATAGTGATCGCAAGCGACGTCGCCGGTGTCGTTCTTGTCAACCTTGCCCTGGCGGCAAAAGGTGTCCCAGATGCTTGGCCCGCGGCCATCCTCGTTTGCCGCGCCCTCAATCTGGTAACTCGAGGTCGACACGCCCCAAATGAGTCTGCGAGGACTGCCGGTGGTTTGCTGGTTCATCGGGCGGCGCAGCCAGTCTGCCATTTGTGCTGGAGAGCGACTTCAATCGGAAATCGCCCAAGGACCACATGAACTTGTCACGCCCCTGACACTAGGCGATTCCCTGAACCACAAAATATGGAACTCACATAATTGAGCGGGAATCCACGACACCGATGCGGATAATGCGGGCTGTGTTGAATTTCGACCACAGCCGGGTGTTCGTATGCGATTTGCGCGAATGTCGACCCGACGCGCCGAGAAATGTCGCTTCGTCCGGTCTTCACCGGGTCCCACGCGATTGCGGCGGATTACTCAGGCCGCGGTGCGCCCGCGCACGGCACGTACATCCTGCAAGTGATGGCGAAACACGTAACGCAGGCAGACCGCGCCCGGATCCTCCGCACGCGCCAGCGCCCCCATCAGGCTGACCCACTGCTCGTCGGAAGCTTCCGCTGCAAAGCGGCGAACGGCGCCGGACGCGAACGCGCCCAGGCTTTGTCCTTCCGAAGCAGCCCGCTCGCCGAGATCAGCGGCCAGCGCCAGATCGCCGAGGCGCATAATCGTCTCCGCGGCGATGGTTTCATCGTCAAAACGGGCCAGCACGTCACCCAGAAGCATCGTTCATCACCTCAGTTGACCCGGTGTGCTTCCGCGCCATCCATCGCTATCCCCTCGATCTGCGCCGCCGATACCAGCCGGGCAATATATTGCGCGCCCGCGCGCCGGCGCACGCTCTCTGACAGATAGTCGGCAATGCGGCCGGCAACCGCCTCATAGGGCAGCACCTGTCCCTCATGTTTGCGTTCCAGCCGGATGACGTGAAAGCCGTACCGTGTGGCCACGGGTTCAGCGCACAATTCACCCGGCGCCAGCTCCACCAGAGCGCGCTCGAAGTCCGGCGTGGTCTGGCCACTGGTGATCTGGCCGAGACTGCCGCCCTGTGCCGCCGACGGGCATTGCGACCAGGCGCGCGCCAGGGCGGCAAAGCTGTCGGAATTGTCCTGCAACGTTGCCAGCACCGCCGCGGCATTGGCGCGTGCCTGCGCGTAGGCTTCGTGGTCGGCCCGATCCGCCGCAAACAGGATATGTGATGCCTCGTAGATGTCGGGTGAGCGAAATCGCGTCTGGTTGCGCCGGTAGTAGCGACGGCACGTCTCCTCGTCCGGTTCCGGCACCGCGACCTCACACTCCACCAGGGCGCGCACCGTCGCTTCCTCATCCGTCTCGCGCCGGCCATCGGCGTCGCAGACCGGCGCGGCGGCGATGCCGAGATGGCTTGCCCGCTGCATCAGCAATTCGCGTACGACCAGCGCGCGCGCCGCGTGTTGCCAGGCCACGATCGGTTTGGCCGCAGGATGGTGCTGCATCTCCTGCTGGATAGCGTCCCGGGCGATTGCCACACCGTTCACGCTGACCGAAACGGGGCGCCCGGCGGGGATTTGCGCGTGTACCGAACAGGTCATCGCCCTACTCCGCCGGGACCGCCCGCGGCCGCGGTCCGCCCTGCCGACGGCCGTCGCTGCGCACCACCTGGTAGCCGCGGCGCCCGAGATACCACACCGGCGCGCTCCAGATGTGCACGAGGCGTGTGAACGGGAACACCAGGAACAGCGTCATGCCGAGGAACAGATGCGCCTTGAACAGCGGATGCGCACCGGCAATCAGCGTCGAGACGCCCGGCTGCAGCGTCAGGATGCCCTGCGCCCAGGTCATGAACTTCACCATCTCGTGGCCGTCGAGGTGATGGAGAGAGACGTAGATGGTGGCGATGCCGAGGATCAGCTGTGTGTAAAGCAGCAGCAGCACCGCGATATCGCCGAACGACGACGTCGAGCGGATGCGGGCATCGAACAGCCGGCGATGCACGAGCAACGTAAGACCGATGAAACAGACCACGCCGGCAACGCCGCCGATGATGATCGCCATCCACTGCTTGAACGTATGCGAAATGCCCACGGCATCGAACACCTGGATCGGCGTCAGCAGGCCGACAAGATGACCGAGGAAAATCACCAGGATGCCGACATGAAACAGGTTCGAACCCCACATCAGCTGGCGGCGGCGCAGAAGCTGGCTTGAGCCGCTGCGCCAAGTGTACTGCTCGCGGTCGAAGCGTACGAGGCTGCCGAGCAGAAACACGGTCAGGCAGAGATAGGGGTACCAGCCGAAGACGATGTAATTGATCGTATCGCGCATGGGTCTTTCCTCAATGACGCGGGCGTGAAGGCATGTCGGGCGCAGGACGCAGCGCCCCGCGGACTCTGGCGATGAGCCCGTCCTTGCAGCCGTCGCCGCTGCCGGGGCCGAAGCTGACCGGTTCGTCCTCCCAGGCGGCGTCCAGCGCCGCCAGATCGGTCGGCTCCGGGTCCGGCAATGCGAGCAAGGCCGAAACCTCGTCGTGCTTCGGCTTTGCCGCGGACAGCGCCACAAGCGCGCGGAACACCGCCTCATAGGCCGAGCGGCGCTTGCGCAGACGCTCGGCCAGCGCCGCGAGGATATGCGCCGGCTGGCCGAGGAGCTCGCAGGATTCCTTGAGCGGCCGGGTGGCCAGATATTCGAGGAACAGCGGCAGGTAGTCCGGCAGTTCGGCTGCGCTGATGAACAGGCCTGCCCGCGCGTATTGGGCCTTCAGGTCAATCATGGCCTGGCCGCGGTCACGACTCTCCCCGTGCACATGCTCGAACAGATGCAGCGAAAGCGAGCGTGTGCGATCGAACAACAGGACATAGCGTTCCTGCAGGTCGTAAAGATCGCCGGTGGCGAGTTCGCTCAACAGCGTATGAAGCTGGTCGCGGATACGCGCGGGGATCAGCGTGTCGCCATCGAGCGCTTCGCTGATTTCACCCGCCGCCTGTTGCAGCTCGGCGGTCGGATAGGTCAGCAGCGCGGACAGCGCCTTCAGGGTGCGACTCATCACGCCATCTCCATCGGGTTGCGGGCGCGCTTCGGCGTGCCGAACAGGTTGGTTTCTGTCTCGCCGCCGGAACAGTCATTGCCAAACGAGAAGCCGCAGGACCCGCGCAGGTCGTAAGCGTCTTCGTTCATCTCGCGATGTGCGGTCGGGATGACGAAGCGATCCTCGAAATTGGCGATCGCCATCACGTGGTACATGTCCTCGATGGCGAGCGGGGTAAGGCCGACCCGCCTGGCAATGGCCTCGTCGATCACGCCGTCGACGGTCTTGGCCCGCATGTAGGCACGCATGGCCAGCATGCGCTCAAGGCCCTGCGCGATCGGCGCCTCGTCACCGGCGGTCAGCAGATTGGCGAGATACCTGAGTGGAATGCGCAGCGACCGCACATCCGGCATTTCCCGGTCGTGGCCGATCTTGCCGGCTTGCGCGGCGGACTGGATCGGCGACAGCGGCGGCACGTACCAGACCATCGGCAGCGTGCGGTA
>CAZUDR010000135.1:0-8168 GCA_964618715.1 uncultured Undibacter sp.
CCGGCTGGCGCTCGATCTGCGCGTGCAGTTCGCGCTGCACGACGAACTGGTAAAGGCGAGCGGGAAATTCCGCGCCAGGGCCGCCGCCGGCATCATCGCCAATGTCAACACCGGCGAGGTGATCGCCATGGTGTCGGTGCCGGACTACGACCCCAACGATCCGCGCCAGGCGCTCGAGCCCAGCCGCATCAACCGGCTCACCACCGGCGTCTTCGAGATGGGCTCGACCTTCAAGGCGCTGACGCTGGCCATGGCGCTCGACAGCGGCAAGGTCTCGTTGTCGTCGTCCTTCGACGCCATCCATCCGCTGCACTACGGCCGGTTCACGATCAACGACTATCATGCCCAGCGCCGCATGCTGACGGTGCCGGAAGTCTTCACCTATTCGTCCAACATCGGCACCGCCCGCATGGCGCTGGCCATGGGTGTCGATCATCACAAGGCGTTCATGAAGAAGCTGGGCCAGCTCGACCGGCTGCGCACCGAATTGCCCGAAAGCGCCGAACCGCTGGTGCCGAAGAACTGGGCCGAGATCAACACCGCCACCATCGCCTTCGGCCACGGCCTGTCGGTGGCGCCGCTGCAGGCGGTGATGGGCGTGGCCGCCACCGTCAATGGCGGGCTGCTTGTTCCGCCGACCTTTCTCAAGCGGGACGCGGCCGAGGCACGCAAGGTGGCGAGACAGGTGCTCAAGCCCGCCACCAGCCGCGCGATGCGCTATCTGATGCGCCTCAATACCGAGAAGGGGACCGGCACGTCCGCCGATGTGAAAGGCTATTATGTCGGCGGCAAGACCGGCACCGCCGAAAAGGTGGTCAACGGCCGCTACGCGAAGAACAGGCTGCTCACCGACTTCATGGCGGTGCTGCCTGCCGATGATCCGGAATACCTTCTGCTGATCATGCTTGACGAGCCGCAGCCGACGCCGGAAACCCATGGCTACGCCACGGCCGGCTGGAATGCGGGGCCGACAACGGCCAAGGTGATCGCGCGGATCGCACCATTGCTCGAAATGAAGCCGCGCCTCAACCTGCCGCCGGCGGACCGGTTGATTCTGGCCAGGGCGACGAAAAGCCGGTAACGGCTCTGCGGCCGGCCCGGACGGAGTCGCGGCCTCGCAGAAGGTGCCTATGAAGCTTGCCGAATTGCCGCTGGAGAACGCCCGCTTCGATCCGCGCTTCGCCGCGATCGAGATCGGCGGCGTTGCCGCGGACAGCCGCAAGGTGAAACCCGGCGACCTGTTCGTCGCCGTGCCGGGGACGAAATCCGACGGGCTCGGCTTCGTCCCGCAGGCGCTGCAGGCAGGCGCTGTCGCGGTGGCGGCCGAACGCGCCGTCGATGTTCCCGCCGGCGTCGGCCTCGTTCAGGTCCCCGACGCACGCCGCGCGCTGGCGCTGATGGCTGCCGCCGTCTTCCCGCGCCAGCCGGAGGTGATCGCGGCGGTGACCGGCACCAGCGGCAAGACATCGGTCGCGGCCTTCACCCGGCAGATCTGGACGGCGCTCGGATTTCAGGCGGCCAGCATCGGCACTGTCGGCGTGGTCACGCCCGCGGGCGAACGCTACGGCGCGCTGACCACGCCTGATCCGGTCGAGCTGCATCGCACCCTTGATCAGCTGGCCGGCGATGGCGTCACGCACCTGGCGCTGGAGGCTTCCTCCCACGGGATCGACCAGCGTCGCCTCGACGGCGTGCGCATTGCGGCCGCAGCGTTCACCAATCTGTCGCGCGACCATCTCGACTATCACGTGACCATCGAGGCCTATCTCGCCGCCAAGCTGCGCCTGTTCGACACACTTGTTCAGCCGGGCGGCACGGCGGTCATCGGTGTCGATGACTGTTACGCGGGCCAGGTGGTGGCAGCGGCGGAGACGCGCGGCCTCAGGATCATGACAGTCGGCACCGGTGGCAAGGACATCCGGCTGGTTGCCGGCGCCATTGACGGTTTCGCCCAGACGATTGCACTGGCCTATGAAGGCCGACCTTACAAGATCAGGCTGCCGCTGGTCGGCGCCTTTCAGGTGCAGAATGCGGTGCTTGCCGCGGGCCTCGTCATTGCAACCGGCGGCGACCCCGAGCGCGCCTTTGCCGCGCTCGAGAATCTCCAGGGCGCCAGGGGCCGGCTCGAACTGGTCGGTACGCGCAACGGCGCGCCCGTCTTCGTCGATTACGCGCACAAGCCCGACGCGCTGAAGAAGGCGCTCGAGGCGCTTCGTCCCTATGCCAGCGGCAAACTGGTCGTCGTGTTCGGCGCCGGCGGCGACCGCGATGCCGGCAAGCGGCCGCTGATGGGCCGCATCGCCGCGGAGAATGCCGATCGCGTGATCGTCACCGACGACAACCCGCGCAGCGAGGATGCGGGGGCGATCCGTGCCGCCATCCTGCAGGCGGCACCTGGCGCGACGGAGATCGGCGACCGCGCGCAGGCGATCCGTTCGGCCGTCGCCGGCCTGCAGTCCGGCGACGCGCTGCTGATCGCCGGCAAGGGTCACGAAACCGGCCAGATTATCGGCGACCGCACGGTGCCGTTTTCCGATCATGACGCGGTGGCGGCGGCATTGCGGGGGCAGGTCGCATGAGCGTTTATCCCGTTCGTGTCCCGGGCGCGGCGCAGCGCGTAGCGCTGCGCTGCAGACCCGGGACCTTTCCGGCGACGGTGTTCGAAACGGTCCCGGATCAGCGGTGTACCGCTTCGCGCTGCACCGCATCCGGGACACGAGGCGGAGTTTGATGACTGCACTCTGGACGATCGGCGACATCGTGCAGGCGATGCGTGCGGAGACATCCGGCGCGTTACCGTCTGACGTCTCCGGCATTTCCATCGACAGCCGCACGCTGGTGAAGGGCGAAGCCTTCTTTGCCATCCAGGGCGAGAGCCGCGACGGCCACGACTTTGTCGAAGCGGCCCTCAAGGCCGGCGCCGGGCTTGCGGTGGTGGCGCGCGCGGAGCGCGCGCGCTTTGCCGGCGCGCCGCTGCTGGTCGTCGACGACGTCCTCGACGCGCTGCGCGATCTCGCGCGGGCGGCACGCGCGCGGACCGCGGCCAGGGTGATTGCCGTGACCGGTTCGGTCGGCAAGACCGGCAGCAAGGAAGCGCTGAGGCTTGCGCTCTCCGCCGACGGCCCGACCCATGCATCGGCGGCGTCCTACAACAACCAGTGGGGCGTGCCGCTGTCTCTCGCGCGTTGTCCTGCCGATGTGAAATATTCCGTGTTCGAGATCGGCATGAACCACGCCGGCGAGATTACGCCGCTGTCAAGGCTCGTACGCCCGCACGTGGTCATCGTGACGACGGTCGAGCCGGTGCATCTGGAATTCTTCGGCTCGCTGGAAAAGATTGCAGACGCCAAGGCGGAGATTTTTGCCGGCGTCGAGCCGGAGGGGGCCGCCGTGCTCAATCGCGACAACGGGCAATATGGCAGGCTCGCTGCTGCCGCCCGTGCCGCCGGCGTGGCGCGCATCGTCCCGTTCGGCGAGAACGAGGAGGCGCAAGCCCGGCTGCTGCGTTGCGGCCTGCAGGGCGACAGTTCGACTGTGGAGGCGTCGATCCTGGGCGAGCCGATCACCTACAAACTGGGCGCACCGGGCAAGCATCTGGTGCTCAATTCGCTTGCCGTGCTCGCCGCCGTTTCGCTGGTGGGTGCCGACCTCGCGCTCGCTGCCATTGCGCTCGACACGTACAAGCCTGCGGTCGGTCGTGGCGTGCGCAAGAACCTCGGATTGCCGCGGGGGAGCGCGCTGCTGATCGATGAAAGCTACAACGCCAATCCCGCCTCCATGGCCGCCGCCATTGCCTTGCTTGGCCAGGCGCCGGTTGCCGGGCACGGCCGTCGCATCGCGGTGCTCGGCGACATGCTGGAACTGGGTCCGCAGGGGGAGGAGTTGCATCGCGCGCTGGTCGAACCGCTCGCCACCGCCGGCGTCGACCTTGTGTATTGCGCGGGGCCGCTGATGCGGTCGCTGTGGGAGGCACTTCCCTCCGGCGCCCGGGGCGGCTATGCCGAGACGGCGGCGGCGCTGGAGCCGGCCGTGCTCGGGGCCATTACCGATGGCGATGCGGTGATGGTGAAAGGTTCGCTGGGCTCGAAAATGGGACCGATCGTGAAGGCGCTCGAGCGGCAGTTTCCCCTCCCGGGCGCGCGCGATCAGGCGCCGGCACAAGGCTCGCCGGCTTAACCGCCGCAAGGTTTGACCCGATGTTCTACTGGCTGACCGAACTTTCCGACACGGTCTCGTTCTTCAACGTCTTCCGATACATCACCTTCCGCACCGGCGGCGCCATCGTGACCGCGCTGGTCTTCGTCTTCCTGTTCGGTGGCCCGATGATCGACCTGCTGCGCCTCAAGCAGGGCAAGGGCCAGCCGATCCGGGTCGACGGCCCGCAGTCCCACCTGCTCACCAAGAAGGGCACGCCCACCATGGGCGGCCTGATGATCCTGTCCGGCTTGCTGGTTTCCACGCTGTTCTGGGCGAATCCGTTGAGCCCGTATGTGTGGATCGTGCTCGGGGTCACGCTCAGCTTCGGACTGATCGGCTTCTATGACGACTATCTCAAGATCACCAAGCAGACCTCCTCCGGCTTTTCGGGTCGAACCCGGCTGCTGGCGGAGACGGTGATTGCGATCATCGCCTGCACGGCGCTCGCGCATCTCAGCACCGGGCCGATTTCCACCTCGCTGGTATTTCCCTTTTTCAAGGACCTGATGGTCAATCTCAGCTGGGGATTCGTGCTGTTCGGCGCCTTCGTCATTGTCGGTGCGGGCAATGCGGTGAATCTCACCGACGGCCTCGACGGACTGGCGATCGTGCCGGTGATGATCGCGGCGGCGACCTTCGGCCTGATCTCGTATCTCGCCGGCAACGCGGTGTTCGCCGAATACCTGCAAATCCACTACGTCGCGGGCAGCGGCGAGCTCTCCATCATCTGCGGTGCGGTGATCGGCGCCGGCCTCGGCTTTCTCTGGTTCAACGCGCCGCCGGCGTCGGTGTTCATGGGTGATACCGGCTCGCTGTCGCTCGGCGCCATGCTGGGCGCGGTTGCCGTTGCCATCAAGCACGAGATCGTGCTTGCAATCGTCGGCGGACTGTTCGTGCTCGAGGCCGTCTCGGTGATCGTGCAGGTGGTTTCCTACAAGCTCACCGGAAAACGCGTGTTCAAGATGGCGCCGATCCATCATCACTACGAGCAGCTCGGCTGGACGGAATCGCAGGTCGTTATCCGCTTCTGGATCGTCGCCGTCGTGCTGGCGCTGGCAGGTCTGGCGAGCCTGAAGCTGCGATGAGTTACAGGGCGTCGTCCCCGCGAAAGCGGGGACCCATAACCCGGTGCCTGTCGACAGGCTGCGGGATATGGGTCCCGGCCCTCGCGGAGTTTGTCATCGGGCCGCGCTTTGCGCGGATCCGCCGGCTCGGCCGGGACGACAGGATGCATCGATGATCCCCGTCACCACCTTCGCCGGAAAGAAGGTCGCCATCTTCGGTCTCGGCAAGTCCGGTCTGATTGCGGCGGGGGCGCTGATCAAGGGCGGGGCCGACGTCGTCGTCTTCGACGATAACGAGAAAAGTCTCTCTGACGCGAAGGCCGCCGGCCTCACGGCGCAGAACCTGCGTGAGCTCGACTGGTCGACGGTTGCCGCGCTGGTGCTGGCGCCCGGCGTACCGCTGACCCATCCGACTCCGCACTGGAGCGTGCAACTCGCCCGCAAGGCGAATGTCGAGGTGATCGGTGATATCGAGCTGTTCTGCCGGGAGCGCGCCAGGTCCGACGGTGATTGCCCGCTCGTCGCCATCACCGGCACCAACGGCAAGTCGACCACAACGGCGCTGATCGCGCATCTGCTCGAGAGCGCCGGCCGCGACGTGCAGATGGGCGGCAATATCGGCGTGCCGGTGCTCGGCCTCGAACCCTTCGCCCCGGAGCGTACCTATGTGCTCGAGGTCTCGTCCTACCAGATCGATCTGGCGCCGTCGCTCAGACCCACGGTCGGCATGCTGCTCAATGTGTCGGAGGATCATCTCGACCGGCACGGCAGTATGGAAAACTACGCCGCCATCAAGACGCTGCTGCCGGCGAGCGTGGAAGCGGGCGGCACCGCCGTGATCGGGGCCGACGACCGCTATACCCGCGCTGCCGCCGATCGTATCGAACGGGCCGGCAAGACCGTTATACGCGTCTCCGTGCTGGCGCCCCTGCGCGACGGTTATTACGCCGAAGGAAGCCGCATCCTGCGTGCCACCGGCGGCAAGGCGCACGCGGCAGCGCAGCTGTCCGGCATCGCCGCCTTGCGCGGCGCGCACAATGCGCAGAATGCCGCTTGCGCAGTCGCCGCATGTGTCGCGCTCGGGCTCGACCTGCCGACAATCCAGAAAGGGCTGGCGGGCTTTCCCGGTCTTGCCCACCGCATGCAGCCGGTCGGCCGCAAGGGGCACGTGCTGTTCGTCAACGATTCAAAGGCGACCAATGCCGACTCAACGGCGCACGCATTGGCCAGCTTCCATGACATCTACTGGATCGCCGGCGGCCTGCCGAAAACGGGCGGCATTACCGGCCTCGCCGGGTATTTTCCGCGCATCGCCAAGGCCTATCTCATCGGCGAGGCGGCAAAGGATTTTGCCGCCACACTCGACGGCAAGGTTCCCTGCGAGATCACCGGGGTGCTTTCGGCCGCAGTCGATGCCGCCGCGCGTGATGCGGAGGCGTCCGGGGCCGGGGAGGCGGTGGTGCTGCTCTCGCCGGCCTGCGCCAGTTTCGACCAGTACCGGAACTTCGAGGAGCGCGGGAAGGCGTTCGTCGACCTGGTGCTGGCGATTCCGGGTGTCACGCCCCACTCCCCACGCTAGCAGGGAGATGTAAGCGCCGCATATCGTCGTTCCTTAATCCTTCGTAAACCGTGACGCGGCAGCTTGGCGCACGGACGGGAAACACGATGGTCTCGCGCGCGCAACGCACCCCCTTTGGCGAATGGTGGTGGACGGTCGACAAGCTCACCCTCGCCGCCATCGGCGCGCTGATGCTGGCGGGGGTCGTGCTTTCGCTCGCCGCCAGTCCGCCGGTGGCGGGGCGGCTCGGCCTCGATCCGTTCTTCTTCGTCAACCGCCACATTATCTATCTCATCGTCTCGGTGGCGGTGATGCTCGGCGTGTCGTTCCTCACGCCGCACCAGATCCGGCGCCTCGCCATCATCGTGTTCGCCGTCAGCCTGGTCCTGGTGGCGGCGACTCCGATGTTCGGTCCGGAGATCAAGGGCGCGAAACGCTGGCTGATCATTTTCGGCATGAACGTTCAGCCGTCGGAGTTTCTCAAGCCGTCTTTCGTCATTCTGATCGCCTGGCTGTTCGGTGAATCGGCCAGGCGCCCGGACATGCCGGCCAACGCCTTGTCGCTGTCGTTGCTGCTGCTGGTGCTCGCGCTGCTGGTGCTGCAGCCGGATTTCGGCCAGACCATGCTGGTGGCGCTGGTGTGGAGCGCCCTGTTCTTCATGGCCGGCATGCGGCTGTTCTGGGTGTTCGGCATCGCCGGCGTCGCCGCCGTCGGCCTCGGCACGGCCTACTTCACGGTGCCGCACGTGGCGCGCCGCATCCAGCGCTTTCTCGATCCGTCGTCCGGCGACACCTACAATATTGATATCGCCACCGAGAGCTTCATGCGCGGCGGCTGGTTCGGGCGCGGGCCGGGTGAGGGCACGGTCAAGCGCATCCTGCCGGAGAGCCATACCGACTTCGTTTTCGCCGTGGCGGCCGAGGAATTCGGCATCGTGCTCTGCCTGGTGGTGGTGGCGCTCTATGCCTTCATCGTGATCCGCGCGCTCATCCGCGCGATGCGCAACGAGGACGTGTTCGCCCGCTTTGCCGCCGCCGGAATTGCCATGCTGGTCGGCTTGCAGTCGACGATCAATCTGGCGGTCAATCTGCGGCTGATGCCGGCCAAGGGCATGACCCTTCCGTTCATTTCCTATGGCGGCTCGTCGATGATCTCGCTGGCCTTCGCCATGGGCATGCTGCTGGCGCTGACCCGCGAGCAGCCACGCGCGGCGATGGCGGCACCCGACATGATGCCGGAAGAAAGCCCGGCCTGAGGCTGTCGCGGAAACGCGCACGTGCCCGTTTTTGTCATGGCCGGGCTTGTCCCGGCCATCCACGTCTTGTTTAGCTGACCAAGGAAAGGCGTG
>CAZUDR010000136.1:0-8163 GCA_964618715.1 uncultured Undibacter sp.
CGCCGTCTATGAATGGATGGAGGAGGGTGGTCCGACCTTCGTGATCAACGCGCAGAACTGCGTCCACTGCAAGACCTGCGACATCAAGGATCCGAATCAAAACATTAACTGGGTGCCGCCCGAGGGCGGGGGCGGGCCGAATTACCCCAATATGTGAGAGGAGGAACCGATCCCGGTCACGATGCTGCCCATATCAGGGTCTTCAAGCGGCCCAAGGGAGACGCGGGGCATGTGTTCTTGCGGGCGCGGTCCAAAAAGGCCATTCTCGGTGCGACCTCGGCGGACTTGCGGACCCGGCAGCACAGCCGCCTCATTGGAGCATTGTCAGTGACTTCTTCCAGCCTAGTCCGGTGGACCGCCGGCAGTGCGCTGGCCGCGTTCCTCGCGGCCGCCCCGATCGAGTTGTCCGCCGAGCCGCTGTCTCCGCAGGATCTTTCAGGGTTGACCGCCTCCGGCAGCTATCTCGCCGCCCGTCATGCCGGGCGCATGCGCGATGCCGAAGCTGCGGCAGCCTTTTACCGCTCCGCGCTCGATCGCGACCCGGAAAACACCGAACTGCTCGACCGTGCCTTTCTGTCCATGGTGATCGGCGGCGATATCGAGAATGCCGTGAATTATGCCGAGCGTGTCGTGCGCACCGACAAGAACGACCGGGTCGGCCGTCTGGTGCTGGGCGTGAACGCGCTCAAGCGGAAGCAGTACCGGTCTGCGCGCCGCAACCTCAGGCAGTCGGTGCGCGGGCCGATCACCGACCTGACGGCGGCACTGCTCACCGCCTGGAGCATGTACGGCACGGGCGACACGGATGGCGCCGTGGCGACGATCGACAAGCTCACCGGGCCCGACTGGTACAAGATTTTCAAGGACCTGCATGCGGGCATGATCCTCGACCTGGCGGGCAGGCAGGAAGAGGCCGGCAAACGGCTCGAGCAGGCCTACAAGCTTGATTCATCGGCGCTGCGCGTTGTCGAGGCCTATGGCAGCTGGCTGTCGCGCAACGGCAAGCCTGATGCCGCGCTCAAGGTGTTCGCCGACTTCAACAAGGTTCTTCCCAACCATCCTCTGGTGATGGTGGCGATCGGGAAGCTGGAAAAGGCGAAGGGCTCGGCCGAAACCGCGCCACAGCTGCCGTCTGTGACACTGGCGGATGGCGCCGTGTTGTCACTCGGATCGAAAGGCGAACAGGTCACGCACCTGCAGAAGCGGCTCGGCATTGCCGAAACCGGCGAATTCGATCGCGACACGCAACAGGCCGTGAAGGAGTTCCAGTCGCAGCACGGCATGACGGCAGACGGAATCGTTGGCGTGAAGACCGTCGCCAAACTGAACGGAACGGACGTCAATGCGGACGGCAAGGATGCGCTGCCGCGTGTGGTCACCGCTGCAAATGAAGGCGCGGCGGAGGCGCTCTATGGACTCGGCGCATCGCTCGGACGTCGCGGCGGCGAGGATCTCGGACTGGTCTATCTGCAGCTGGCCCTGTATCTCGAACCCGGCCATCCGCTGGCGCTGCTGTCGCTTGCCGATCTTTATGAGTCGATCAAGAAGCCCGAACTCGCAATCAAGACCTATGAACGGGTCCCCCAAAACTCGCCGCTGCACCGGAATGCCGCTATCCAGATGGCCTCCAATCTTGACGCGCTCGACCGGCCGGAGGAGGCGCAAAAGCATCTCGAGGCGCTGATCGAATCCGATCCGAAAGACCTGGAAGCGATCATGGCGCTCGGCAACGTGCTGCGCGCCCACAAGAAATTCGCCGAATGCGCCGACGCCTACTCAAAGGGGATCGATGCGCTCGCCAACCCGACCAAGGCGAACTGGGTCATCTACTATTTCCGCGGCATCTGCTTCGAGCGCGCCAAGCAGTGGTCGAGGGCGGAAGCCGACCTCAAGGAAGCGCTCAAGCTGTTCCCCGAGCAGCCGCATGTGCTCAATTACCTCGGCTATTCATGGATCGATCAGGGCGTGAACCTCGACGAGGGCATGGCGATGATCAAGCGCGCCGTGCAGCAGCGTCCGGATGATGGCTACATCGTCGATTCACTGGGCTGGGCCTACTACAAGCTCGGAGACTACGAGGAAGCCGTCAAGCAGCTCGAGCGCGCCATCGAGCTCAAGCCGGAAGATCCGACGATCAACGATCACCTCGGCGATGCCTACTGGCGCGTCGGCCGCGAGCGTGAAGCCCAGTTCCAGTGGGTGCACGCACGTGATCTGAAGCCGGAGCCGGAGGACCTGATCAAGATCGAGGCCAAGCTGAAGTCCGGTCTGCCCGACGAGACTTCATCACAGGCCAAGGCCGGCGAGAAACCGGAAAAGAAGGACGGCAACGGCGGCTAGGGACCCGCGCGTGAGCAGCCTCCTGGTCGAAACAGCACCCGCCAAAATCAACCTGACACTCCGCGTGATCGGCCGTCGCGAGGACGGCTATCACGAGCTGGAAAGCCTGGTGGGATTTGCCGGCGTTGCCGACCGGCTCGGCCTCGAGCCGGGCAAGCCGGGCCTCGAGGTCGGCGGCCCGTTCGCCGCCGCCTGCGGGCGGATCGACGACAACCTGGTGCTCAGGGCGGCGCGCGCGCTGGGCGAACGTGTTGACTCGTTGAAGGGCGGCCGCTTCCGGCTCGACAAGCATCTTCCCGTCGCCGCCGGGATCGGTGGCGGCTCGGCCGACGCCGGCGCGGCGCTGCGCCTCCTGGCGCGGACTAACGAAATTTCCCTCGACGATGCACGCCTTGCCTCCGCCGCGCTCGCCGCCGGTGCCGACGTGCCGGTCTGTCTCGATCCGCGTGCGCGCGTCATGCGTGGTGTCGGCGAACTGCTGTCCGCTCCGGTTGCCATTCCCAGGATTGACGCAGTGCTGGTCAATCCCGGCGTGCCGCTGTCGACCCGCGAGGTGTTTGCCCGCTTTGTGGGCGGCCGCGGGGCGGGTGACCTCGGATCCGTGCCGCGGCAACCGGATGAGCTCCTTTCCTTTCTGGGCGAGCACGGCAACGACCTGAGCGATGCGGCCATCGCCTGCTCGGCCGCGGTGTCCGACGTGTTGACCGCGCTGCGTGCATTGCCAGGCGCACGCCTCGCGCGCATGTCCGGGTCGGGGCCGACCTGCTTCGGGCTGTTTGCGTCGGCCGATGAGGCGTCCGCGGCGGCGCGCCTGCTGACGGCGGCGAACAAGGGGTGGTGGGTCTGCGCCACCACCATCGGCTGACCGGCCCTTGAAATGCCGCCTTTCCGGGGGAACTCTCGGGCATCCGACGATTTGCCGTTCAGGACGCTTCGCCGGGAATGGAGGTGGACATGCAGTTGCGATGGCTTGTCGTGGCGCTGGCGGGCCTTGCCGTTGTCGCCGCCGATGCCGCAGAGGCGCGGAGCCGCAACAAGACCGGGTCGCAGTGTGATGCACGCCCGATGCAATTTACCTGGAGCGGGATCTGGTTCAACACGAGACCGCAGCCGAATGGCTGCGCGCCACCGGTCTATGCCTACGGCGAGTATGTCGGACAGGATCCCGACGCCCGCATCCGCCAGCAGCTCAGGCAGGATCCGGCAACCGGCTATACCTACGACCTCTATTAGTACGCGCGCCCGATGCAGAACTCGACCGCCTCTTCCAGCGCGGTCTTGACCTCGGACGGCGGCACCAGCGCCAGCGCGTCGGTGGCAATGGCACCGTAGTGCCGGGCGCGGCCGACGGTGTCCTCGATTGCATTGTGTTTGACCATCAGTGCCATGGCTGTGTCGAGGTCGCCGTCACGCAAATCGCCTTCGGCGAGCGTCCGGTTCCAGAATTCGCGTTCCTTCCCGGTGCCGCGCCGGAACGAGAGCACCACCGGCAATGTGATCTTGCCCTCGCGGAAGTCGTCGCCGACGTTCTTTCCGAGCTTGGCAGACTTGCCGCCGTAGTCGAGGGCGTCGTCGATGAGCTGGAAGGCGATGCCGAGATTCATGCCGAACGAGCGGCATGCCGCCAGTTCGGCCTTCTGGCGTTTGGCAAGCGCCGGTCCGACCTCGCAGGCGGCGGCGAACAGTTCGGCGGTCTTGGCGCGGATGACTGCGAGATACTCGTCCTCGTTGGTGGCCGTGTTCTTGGCGGCGCCGAGCTGCATCACCTCGCCTTCAGCGATCACCGCCGCGGCAGACGACAGGATCTCGAGCGCCGGCAGGCTGCCCACTTCCACCATCATCTTGAACGCCTGGCCAAGCAGAAAATCGCCGACCAGCACGCTCGCTTCATTGCCCCACAGCATGCGGGCGGCGAGCTTGCCGCGGCGCATGTCGCTTTCGTCGACCACGTCGTCGTGCAGCAGTGTGGCCGTGTGCATGAACTCGACTGCGGCGGCGAGTTTGATATGACCGTCGCCGCCGTAGCCGGAGAGCTTGGCCATTGCCAGGGTGAGCATCGGCCGCAGCCGCTTGCCACCGGAAGCGATCAGGTGATTGGCCACCTCCGGGATCATGGTGACCTCGGATCCGGTGCGCGCAAGGATGGTCGCGTTCACCCGCTCCATGTCGGCGGCGACGAGATTGTTCAGACGGGCAAGCGAGCCTGGGCCCGGACTTTCGAAAGGAACGACAACGGCCACGATGACTTCTCCGGGCTCGCAATACGCGCGACATTAGGAACGCTACATTAATCCGGCAACTGCGGTAGATTGGCACAATCACCGGGAACTGATGCAGCGAATGCGGGGGCTCCAGTTGACCAAAGCAGATTCAGCGAAGGACGCAGGGACTTGCGGCCGTTTCGGGCGCGGTGATCCCAGGTCTTGCTACACCGAAGCGGCAGCAACCGGCAAGGTCGCCTGCAGGACGGTCCCGGCCGGGGCGCGGGATTGAGCCGGTGCGCGAACTGGTCCGCACCAACAATGCCGTGCTGGTCTCCGCGATCGGCGCGCTGCTCGACGGCGCCAAAATTCCGCACGTTGTGCTCGATCAGAACATGAGCGTCATGGAAGGTTCGCTGGGCATTTTGCCGCGCCGCGTGCTTGTGGCCGACGAGGACATGGAGGCGGCCCGCCGGCTCCTCACCGAGGCCGGCCTGGCGCATGAATTGCGTCCCGATGATCGCTGACCGGGACCGCTCGACCACCAGCGAAGACGCCGTGCTCGGTGGCCGCCTCCGCCTGCGCCAGCCGCTGACCGGCCATCGCGTTGGCCACGACGCCATCCTGCTTGCAGCCGCCACCGGGGCTCGCTCCGGTGAGCATGCGTTCGATCTTGGCGCCGGCGTCGGGGCGGCCGGCCTCGCCCTCGCGCGGCGCATTGACGGGCTCAGGGTCACGCTGGTCGAGATCGATGCCGGTCTCGCTGCGCTCGCCGCCGACAACGCCCGGCTTAACGGGCTCGACTTGCGGATCGACGTGCGCACATGCGATGCGGAGGACAGCGACGCGCTGTCGGCCGCCGGACTGACGGCCGGCAGCGCGGACCGCGTGCTGATGAATCCGCCGTTTCGCGACGCGACGCGGCAGAATTTGTCGCCCGATGCGGCGCGCCGTCTCGCGCATGCGGCGGCGCCCGGCCTGCTGGCGCGGTGGGTCGCAACTGCGGGCTGGTTGCTGCGGCCCGGCGGGATCCTGACCGTGATCTGGCGCGCGGATGCGCAGGGCGAAGTCCGGGCGGCGCTCGGCAGCGACTTTGGCGCCGCGGCCGAGATGCCGGTCTATCCGCGTCCGGGGCGGCCGGCGATCCGCGTCCTCGTGCGCGCGGAGAAAGGCGGTCGGGACGCGCCGGTTGAACTGCCCGGCCTGATGCTGAATGACGCCGGGGGACGACCGACGGCCGAGGCCGAAGCCGTACTGCGCGAGGCGCGCCCGCTCGCGCTTGCGGCGCGGTGACGCGTCGCGCCAGCGACGGTGAGCGGCCTTTGACTTACGGTGGGATGACTGCCTAACTGGCCGGCATGGCGAAACAGGCCACCCAGCCGATGCCGGATATTCTCAGTTCCGCGGCCGAGACCCTGCGCGGGCTCATTCCCGCGCGGTTCCGTCCCGATATTCCGGTGGTGCCGGTCGTGCGCTTTTCCGGTGTGATCGGGGTGGTGACGCCGCTGCGTCCGGGATTGATGCTGGCGACCGTTGCCCGCTCGCTGGAGCGCGCCTTTTCGGTCCGTCATGCGCGCGCGGTGGCGCTGTTGATCAATTCGCCGGGCGGCTCGCCGTCGCAGTCGCACCTTATTTTCCGCCGCATTCGACAGTTGTCGGAGGAAAAGAAAGTGCCCGTTGTCGCCTTTGTCGAGGATGTCGGCGCCTCCGGCGGCTACATGCTCGCCTGTGCTGCCGACGAGATCATCTGCGACCAGTATTCGATCGTTGGCTCAATCGGTGTGGTCGGTGGATCGTTCGGTTTTCCCAAGCTGATGGACAAGCTTGGCATCGAACGACGCATCTACGCGTCGGGCGACCGCAAGGTGATGCTGGATCCGTTCGAGCCGGAGAAGCCGGAGGACGTCAAACGCATCAACGCCATCCAGAAAGAGATTCACCAGCACTTCATCGCGCTGGTCAAGGACCGCCGCGGCGGGCGCCTCAAGGGGACCGACAAGACGCTGTTCTCCGGCGAATTCTGGACGGCGCAGCGTGGACTGGATCTCGGACTTGTTGACGGCATTGGCGACCTGCGGTCCACCTTGCGCGAGCGCTATGGAGAGAAGGTGCGCACGCCGCTGATTTTGGCCGAGCGCAGCCTGTTTGGTCGACGGGTGCCGGGTGTCAATCTGGCCGATATGTTTGGCGGCAAGGCCGGCCTCACCGATGACCTGGTATCGACACTGGAGGCCCGCGCGCTGTGGTCGCGCTATGGCCTGTAAACGCGGTGCAGGGCAGGCCGCGAAAACGCCCATATCGCGTGGAACACCGGGCGCGCCGCTGACAAGGAGCTGCCAATGCCGCCTTTACTGGTCTCGCCGCTGGTGAAATGGACGCTCGCCGCCGTGGGCGGCGCCATGGTTATCCACTGGGTGGTGCGGGAAGTCCGCCGCGTCAACGAAGAGCTTGACGCCGCCCGGGCCCGGGCGCGCATTCGCGACAACGAGCAGCGCCCGACCCTGCGGCGCGATCCGTCGACCGGCGAATACCGGCTATAGGCGTATTTTGACCGAAACGGCTCACGTCGCAGCTGCGCAGGCGGCGCGGCGGCAACGCACTGTCAGATGCCCGGACAAACCATCACCTGCGCTGCGTTGATCGCGTCTCGCGGCGTCATTCCGGCAAGCACGTCGATAATATTTTCGGCAGCTCGCCGCTCGATGGCATGCCGCGCTCCCGGGTTGCGGCGACCGCGATATCCGACCTCTCGTCGGCGCATGACAGCGCGATGAATTTGCGACAACAAAACTGTGATGACCCCGGGAAATATCGCTCGGCCCGCAGCTATATCTGCGACATGCATGACAGTGTGTGGCGGTGGTGACTCGATGTCACGGCCACCTGGCAGGGGATCTCTGTTGAGCGAAGGGGAAACGGGGTCCGCCGTGCAGGGCGGTCCCTCGGCCGGTGAGCGCCGGCCGGGGTGATGCGACGGGAATCAGCGCTGGGTGGTCGGCCGGCGGCCGCTGATCATGGCGCCAAAAAACAGGCTGAGAAGCGCGAGCCCAATCAGTTGAAAAGCCAGCATTGTTCAATCCTCCTACTGGAAATCGTGTCGTCTTCTTGTTGGTCGCCGGCTTATCCGGTTCGGTTCAATTTCCGGTAAAATTGCCTTCGGCTTGACCCCCTCAGGGTGCGCCGATAGGTTCA
This sequence comes from uncultured Undibacter sp., assembly GCA_964618715.1. Taxonomy (GTDB): domain Bacteria; phylum Pseudomonadota; class Alphaproteobacteria; order Rhizobiales; family Xanthobacteraceae; genus Pseudolabrys. Next base: position 7,734 of record CAZUDR010000136.1, read on the forward strand.
AGCCGTTCTCCGTGCTTAACAATTCGTATTTCACGATGGCCGAAGATCTTCTCGCCAGCGACCGGGCGCGCCAAAAGAACCTCGATCCGGCCCGTTCGTTCCAGGGGCTGATCCTTGCCCTGCAGCAGTACTGGGCCAATTGGGGCTGCGTCATCCTGCAGCCGTACGACATGGAGGTTGGGGCGGGCACCTTTCATCCGGCCACCACGCTCAGGGCGCTGGGACCCAGACCCTGGAACGCGGCCTATGTGCAGCCGTCACGCCGGCCCAAGGATGGCCGCTACGGCGAAAACCCGAACCGGCTTCAGCACTACTACCAGTTTCAGGTCACGCTGAAGCCGTCGCCGGCGGACATCCAGGATCTCTATCTCGATTCGCTCAGGACCATCGGCATTGATCCCAGGGTCCACGACATCCGCTTTGTCGAGGA
>CAZUDR010000137.1:0-8156 GCA_964618715.1 uncultured Undibacter sp.
GCCACGAGAACCGTGACACGATCCATGACGTCGTGACGCGAACGGCGGAGGCCTGCTTCATGCCGCTCACTGTCGGCGGCGGCGTGCGTACGGTCGACGACATCCGCAAGCTCCTGACCTGCGGCGCCGACAAGGTGTCGATCAACACCGCGGCCGTGAACCGGCGCGAGTTCGTCAGGGAGGCGGCGGAAAAGTTCGGCGACCAGTGCATCGTGGTTGCGATCGATGCCAAGCAGGTGTCACGCGGGCCGGACCGGTGGGAGATCTTCACCCATGGCGGGCGCAATCCGACCGGGCTCGACGCGGTCGAATACGCCAAGGAGGTGGTGGCGCTGGGCGCCGGCGAGATTCTGCTGACCTCGATGGATCGCGACGGCACGAGAAGCGGGTTCGACATTCCGTTGACGCGCGCGGTGGCTGACGGCGTCACGGTGCCGGTCATTGCATCCGGCGGAGTCGGCACGCTGGATCACATGGTCGAGGGCATCCGCGACGGCCATGCCACCGCGGTGCTGGCGGCCTCCATTTTCCATTTCGGCCAGCATTCGGTGCGCGAGGCCAAGCGGTACATGGCCGGGGCCGGTTTGCCGATGCGGCTGGATCCCTGAGGCCGGGCCCCCGGAATGACGGGGACGCCCATTGATGCTAAACCCCGCCGCAAAGGACACGTATATGGGCAAGTTCTCCCTGTCGGAGCTGGAAAAGCGGGTGCAGGAACGCGCCGGGGCGAGCGCGGCTGAATCCTATACCCGGACGCTGCTCGACAAGGGCATCGATCATTGCGCCAGGAAGCTGGGCGAGGAAGCAACCGAAACGGTCATCGCCGCCGTGCAGGAGGACAGGACGCGGCTGATCGCGGAAGCCGGCGACCTCCTCTATCACCTGCTCGTCGTGCTGCAGGCGCGCGGGGTGACGCTGGCCGAGGTTGAGGCAGGCCTGGAAAAGCGCACCGCGCAGAGCGGCCATGAGGAAAAGGCCGCACGCAAGAGCGGCTGAAACGCGGCATGGAACAGCGCACCGAAGAAATCGTCTCGCCATACAGCACGTTCTCGCGCGCGCAATGGGCGGCGCTGCGTGAAGACACGCCCATGACGCTGACCCCTGACGAGGTCATGCGCCTGCGCTCGCTGCACGACCGGCTCGACATGAAGGAGGTGGAGGAAATCTACCTGCCGCTGTCGCGCCTGCTGTCGATGTATGTGGCGGCGACGCAGCGCCTGTTCATCGCGCAGAAGCGCTTCCTCGGGACCGAGGACAGCAAGATGCCCTATGTCATCGGCGTCGCCGGCTCGGTTGCGGTGGGCAAATCGACCACCGCGCGCGTGTTGCAGGCGCTGCTGGCGCGCTGGCCGAACGTGCCCAAGGTCGATCTCATCACCACCGACGGATTCCTCTATCCCAACGCCGTGCTCGAGCGCGAAGGGCTGATGGAGAAGAAGGGATTCCCCGAGAGCTATGACCTGCCGGCGCTGCTGCGCTTTCTCACCGAGGTCAAGGCCGGAAAGCGGCCGGCGCGCGCGCCGATCTATTCGCACCTGATCTACGACGTGGTGCCCAACCAGTGGGTCGAGGTCGACCGGCCGGATATCCTCATTGTCGAGGGGCTGAACGTGCTGCAGACCGGGCGATTGCCAAAGGACGGCAAGGCGGTTCCGTTCGTGTCTGACTTCTTCGACTTCTCGGTTTATCTCGATGCCACCGAGGACGTGCTGAAGGCTTGGTACGTCAACCGCTTTCTGACGCTGCGCGAGACCGCGTTCCGCGATCCGAAGTCCTATTTCCACCGCTATTCGAATCTGTCCGACGACGAGGCGACCAGCACCGCGTCGGGGATCTGGGAGAGGATCAACCTGCTGAACCTGAACGAAAACATCCTGCCGACGCGCCAGCGCGCGGACCTGATCCTGAAGAAAGGCGAGGATCACACGGTCGATGAGGTGCTGCTGCGCCGCCTGTGAGGCGCCGCGCTCGGGTCTGCCGCCAAACGAAGCACCTTACGCCGCCCGGCGGCCCAGATCGAAATGTTCGAGATAGCGCGAACTGATGGCCGACACCGGCAGCACGATCAGCACGTCGGTCGTGCCGAACTCGTAGTCGATGACGGCGCCGTCGCCGATACAGGCGCCGAGGCGAAGATAGCCCTTGATCAGCGGCGGCAACACGCGGAGCGCGGCCTTCGGATCGACCGCTTCCCTTGACATCAGGTTCATCTCGACATGGCGCCCGGGCAGCGCACGCGCGCGCCACGCCTCCGGCGCACGCGCGTAATGATGCAGGAAGGAGAGCGGCAGCGCGAGCTGCCCGGGTTCTGTGCCGTCGAGGCTGGCGCAGCCGATCATCACGTCGAGGCGGTGCTGCAGGACATATGACCAGATGCCGTGCCAGAGCAGTTCGACCGTGCGCTTGTTGCGGTAGGGCGCCAGCACGCAGGAGCGACCGAGCTCGACAAACCGGAGGCTGCCATGTCGCCCGATCAGGCCGCCGATGTCGAATTCGCCGGCCGTGTAGAAGCCGCCGTATTCTTCCGCCGTTGACTGTCGCAGCAACCGGTAGGTGCCGACCACGGAAGGCCGCCCGGTCTGGCGGTCGGGTGCGGCGTGGTCGAGCACCAGCAGGTGATCGCAGATGGCGTCGTAGGCGTCGACATCGCGGCGCGCGAACAGCCGCGCCGGACTGGGGATGGCGTTGCCTTCCTGGTAAAAAACGCGATAGCGCAGCTTTTGCGCCTGCCGCACTTCGGCGGCAGTGCGCGCCAGCCGGACCTCAAGCGAACTGACCCGGCCAAGGCTCTGCGCGGGCGGATGCGCGCGCGCCGCCCAGGCCTGCAGTCCGCCATAGGCCTGCAATGACGGTATCAGTCCCGGCATTCCGGCCCCGGACGGCGGTGCCGGGCGGAAGCGCTCGAACAGACGCTTGGGCGGATCGATGGAAGCACGGCTGGCCATTGCGGCTCGGGTTCCTTGCGGTGTGAAGACAGGCGGCGGTCCGGAGTAACGGTCAGCGAATCGCCGGTGTTTCCACGGTTCCCTACACCACGCGCGCTCTACGGATTTATGACAGTTAGGGGAAGCAGCCTCAGGCTGCAAGCGGCGCGGTCGCGGCCCTGGCGGCAACAGCAATGGCCTCGATCAGCTTCTCGCGATCGAGCGGTTTGACCAGGAGCCCGTCCATACCGGCTTCCAGACAGGCGGCGCGGTCGTCCTCCGAGGCGTTGGCGGTGATCGCCAGAATCGGCACGCGGCGGCAGCCGGCGTCCTGCTCGATGGCACGGATGCGCCGGGCCGCTTCCAGTCCGTCGACGCCGGGCATCTGCACATCCATCAGCACCAGATCGAAAGGCGCAGACGCCGCACGCGCCGCCAGCCACGCGTCCATCGCTGCGGCGCCGTCAGCGGACACGGTCGGATGGTGGCCGAGCCTGGTCAGCAGCGCGCGCGCGAGCAGGGCGTTGATCTCGTTGTCTTCGGCCACCAGGATCGACAGACCCTTGTCTTGCGCGGGCTCCGCCTCCGCCTCGCCGGAGTCGGCGCCGACCGGCCGTGGCGCCGCCGCGTCAAATCCGTCCGCGCGCAGGCACGTCGCCAGCGTCGCCGCGCGCACCGGCTTGATCAGATAACCGGTGTAACCGCGTGCTTTCAGGGCCGGCAGCTCCTGGCGTTCGCCCGGCTTGATCAGCACGACGCGGCGCGGCGCGGCCGGCCTGAGAAATGCGTCGTTGTCGGCGATCGCGGCGGCGAGCGGGCCGTCGACGAAGATTGCGTCCCACGATCTTTCCGCGAGCAGGGCAATGGCGGCGTGCTGATCGCCGGCCGCGCTGGTCCGCGCGCCCCAGCTGCCGAGTCGCCGCGCGATCAGCGAGGCTTCGACGTCCGCCGCCGATACAATCAGCGCCGAAGCATCGCGCAGGTCCGGAACCGCATAATCCTGTTGTGCGGTCCCGTCGGCTGCCGGTCGCAGCGGCAGGGTCAAGCTGAAGGTGGTGCCGCGTCCCGGCACGCTGTCGACGGCGATGTTTCCGTCCATGCGCTCGATGATGCGTCTCGAAATCGCCAGACCGAGGCCGGTGCCGCCGAACTTGCGCGCCAGCGAATCGTCCGCCTGCTCGAAATCGAGGAAGATGCGCGCCTGGTCCCCGGCGGCGATGCCGATGCCGGTGTCGCGCACCACAAAGCGCACCGCACCGCTCCCGTCCGGCTCGACGATGACCGCGACGCCACCGCTCTCGGTGAACTTGATGGCATTGCCGGCGAGATTGAGCAGCACCTGGCGCAGCCGGGCCGGGTCGCCGACGATTTCATACGGCAGGCCCTCGTCGATAAAGCTGGCAATCTCGATGCCCTTGGCCTGCGCGCGTGGCGCCAGCAGTTCGACGACCTCCTCGACCATGGGGGCAAGGGCGAACGCGCGCGCCTCGAGCTCCAGGCGGCCGGCCTCGATCTTGGAGAAGTCGAGAATTTCCTCGATCAGCGACAACAGGGCTTCGCCGGATGTCTTCGCTGCTCTGGCGTATGTCAGCTGCTCCGGTTTCAGCCCGGTGTCGAGCAGGAGATCGGCCATGCCGAGCATGCCGTTGAGCGGTGTACGGATTTCGTGGCTGACCATGGCGAGGAAGCGCGACTTGGCGCGGTTGGCGGTCTCCGCCTGGTCGCGCGCGTGCTCAAGCGCGCGCTCTGCCTCGACGCGGTCGGTGACGTCGCGGCCGACACCCTGCACCTCGTTGCCGGTGTCGCCGCGCACCGGCACTTCGCGCCAGGCGATCCAGCGCGCACCCCTGTCACTGCCGATCTTCTGATCGTGGATCCGGGTACCGTCGGCGAGCACGGCCGCCTTGCCCTGCTCAAGCACCGGCAGATCGAAGGCCTTGCCAGCGAGATCCTTTCTTGGCCTCCCGGCGAGCGCGCAGAAGGCGTCGTTGGCATAAGTGACACGGCCCTCGCCGTCGCGCCGCACGATCACGTCGCCCTGCGCTTCCAGCAGGCTGCGTGCGCGCTCTTCCGCCTCGCGCAGTTCCCAATTGCGGTCGGACAGATCCTCGACGCGCGCCTCGAGCAGGCGGACGCGTTCCTTCATGACGCGGCGGCGCATCAGCAGGAAAGCGATGACAGTGCAGGCCGCGGCGAACAGCGCGCCGGCACCGGTGGCGTAGGCATATGGATCGTAACTCGCGCTTTGCATGCGCGCTCCGGTAACGAAGCCAAGTGCGCCGGAGACGACCGCCAGCGTGGTCATCACGGCGCGGCCGAACAGCACCAGTGCCGCGCGGTTGCGCTCACGCTTGCGGAAGGCGGAGACGGCGGAGGATTTCGGCTGTGACGGCATGCGACTCCCCGGCGCCTTTGTGTCCGGCGCGGGATGCGCTCCGGTGGCGTCTGTTGCGCTCAATGTGGCCGGGGTGTGTTGCAAATTCACTCAACGGCGCGCGCACGGAGGGCATCGCCGTGAACATGGTGAGCGAAGCGTTAACGAAACGGGGCGTTGGGGGCGCTAGTCGCGCGCGGCAATCTTGCGGCCGGGCCCGCTATGGTTTTGCGCGTTGCGCCACATCACGGCGAACAGCGCGGCGGCGTCCCGCTCGGAGAAACTTGCCGACCGCACATAGATCTTGTGATCGGCGGGCTCGCGCGACAGCGACACGGTCATGTCCGGCCGGGGCACGCCCGCGTTGATGCGGATGCTGTTGACTGTCGTCGCGTCGCGGCAGCCGCCGGCGGCCTCGCCGTCGTCGATGAGCATGAAATCGGCCGTGGCCGGATCGTCCACGACCTGCAGGCGCAGGCCGGGATGCGGCGCGGTGTTATCGATACGGACGGTGAAGCTGGCCGGACCCTGATCGGAGATGCGGTAGCCGGCGCCGCCGGTGATGAAGCAGGGCTCGATGTTCTTGCCGGCGAAGAAAGACGAACCTGCTGCCGCGGAAACGGCGAGGATAAGGGTCATCAGCGTGACGCTGTGGGTGCCTCTCATGCAACCCCCCGGCCGGCGCGTTCGAATCTGCGCGCGGACGGAAAAGCCTAGGCCCCCACCCCTTACCGCTTTGTTAATTGCCGAAAACCCTTGTAATTCAGGCCTGCCCGTATGCCCCGGGGGTGTTTCTGCCGCCGGGACAGCCAGCTTGACCGGACACCGGCGAAGTGGCGTGAACGCCCTGCAATTGCCCGGCATCGGGGCCAGCGATAAAATCGCGGTGTTTTCTTGAAAGGAGGGACACCATGACAAGCGTCCGTCGCGCCCCGTACGGCGTGGTGGCGGCAGGCGTGTTCGCGCTGGGGCTGTTCTGCACCGCAAGCGCGGTCACGCATGCTGCCCAGGTCAACAGTGAGGTCATGATCATCAATGCCAAGACCGGCAAGTGCGTCACTATTGCCGGTGGTGTGAGTACCGCGAACAATGTCGAAGCCGTGCAATTCGATTGCGATCGCGACCGGTCACGCCGTTGGCGGCTGGTCGAGATGGCCGGCAACAATATCTACCAGATCAGGAATGCGCAGACCGGAAAGTGCCTGACGATCGCAGGCGGTGTCAGCACTGAAAACAACGTGACCGCCTTGCAGTTCAACTGCGACAATCACCCGTCGCGCACCTGGAGGATCACCGACGTCACCGGTAACGGCTTCTTTCAGATCAGCAACGTGCAGACCGGAAAATGCCTGACCATTGCCGGCGGCGTCAGCACCGCCAACAACGTGAGGGCGCTTCAGTTCAACTGCGATGCTGACTGGTCGCGCCGCTGGACGATCAGGCTGAAGCTCTAGGCTTGCGCCGTCGGTTGCCCGCGCGGGCGGAGGTCATGATCTGGCCGCCGCGCGTTAACCTGCTCTGTCTGCGCAATTACTGATTGCGTCCTATGCCGCCCGGCGCACCTCGTCGGCCAATGCCCGGTAGGACAGGGCCTCGGCGACATGGAGGCGGCCGATGCTTTCGGTGCAGTCCAGATCGGCGAGCGTGCGGGCGACGCGCAGGACGCGGTGATAGCCGCGGGCGGACAATTTCATGGCGTCGGCGGCGTCGCGCAGCAGGGCCATTCCCGCGGCATCGCAACGCGCCACCTGTTCCAGCAGGTGACCGGCCGCCTGTGTATTGGTGCGAACGTCGTCGAGCCCCAGCTCGGCATAGCGTGCGGCCTGGACGTCGCGCGCGCGGGCGACGCGGACGGCGACCTCGCGACTTCCTTCCGATGGCGGCGGCAGGATGAGATCGGCCGCGCTCACCGCCGGCACCTCGATGTGCAGGTCGATGCGATCGAGCAGCGGTCCGGATAGCCGCGCCTGATAGTCTGCGGCGCAACGCACGTTGGGTCCGCGCCGGCAGGTGAAACCGGGATCGCTCGCGCGACCGCAACGGCACGGGTTCATGGCGGCAACGAGCATGAAGCGCGCCGGGTAGGTGATGCGGTGATTGGCGCGGGCGATCGCGACTTCGCCCGTTTCCAGAGGCTGGCGAAGAGAGTCGAGCACCTGGCCGGAAAACTCCGGCAGCTCGTCGAGAAAAAGTACGCCGTTGTGTGCGAGGGAGATTTCGCCGGGACGCGCGCGCAGCCCGCCGCCGACCAGCGCCGGCATCGATGCGGAGTGATGAGGCGCGCGGAACGGGCGGTGGTTGGTGAGCGCGCCGCCCTCGATCTCGCCGGCAACAGAGGCGATCATCGACGCTTCCAGCAATTCGGCCGGCGACAGCGGTGGCAGGATGGTCGGCAGACGTGCCGCCAGCATCGACTTGCCGGCGCCGGGCGGACCGACCATGAGCAGGTTATGGCCTCCGGCGGCGGCGATCTCGAGCGCGCGCCTGGCGCTCTCCTGTCCCTTGATGTCGGCGAGATCGAGCGGCGCGTCGGGCAGTTCGCGGATTTTCGGCTGCGGACGGTTGAGCACCTGTGTGCCGCGGAAGTGATTGGCAAGCTGGATCAGGGAACTGGCGGCGACAATGTCGATTTCGGGGCTGGCCCAGGCTGCTTCCGCGCCGCAGGCCGCAGGACAGATCAGGCCGTGCCCGCGGGCATTGGCGCCAATGGCGGCCGGCAGCACGCCGGCAACGGCTGCGATCGAACCGTCAAGTCCGAGTTCGCCGAGGACGACGCAGCCGGCAACGGCATCGGCGGGAATGGCGCCGATCGCCGCCATCAGGCCGAGCGCGATCGGCAGGTCATAATGGCTGCCCTC
>CAZUDR010000138.1:0-8151 GCA_964618715.1 uncultured Undibacter sp.
GGTCGGCCGGCGCGCGTAGGAGGCGTCCGCGTTGCGCGGGAAGGTCATGCCCATCGCCTCGAAGTCGCGCAGGCGGTCATGGGAATCGATCAGCGTCCGGCGCACCAGCTCCTGGTCGGCGATGCCGTCGTTGCCGGCGACGATCTCGCGCAGGATGCCGTCGATGTCGTCGTCGGGAAACGCGACGATGGTCCAGGCGTTGGAAAATGCGGTGTGGCCGGTGCGGCCGATCATCCAGGAATCGACCAGCGTGACGCGCGTGCCGCGCGGGCTGTTGCGCTTGGCGCTGAGCGCGGCGACGAGCCCGCCGGCGCCGGCGCCGACCACCAGGATGTCCGTCTCGGTATAGAGACCGTCAAATGTCGCCATTGTTGCTTACCACGGCCGCGGCCGGTTCTTCACCGACGGATGCACGTCGACGATCTGCTCGGGACAGAAGATCTCGCAGTTGAAGCAGGTGATGCAGTGCTCGCGGTATTTGATCGCCGGCAGCTGGTTGGTCACGCGCAGGGCCGGGAAGTCGGCCGGGTTGGCGACCGGTTCCATGTGGATGACGTCGGCCGGACAGACGATGTCGCAGACGCCGCAGCCGGTGCATTTGTCCATTTCGATCTTTTCGATCATGCAACCCGCTCAGCCTCGTTTCGCAGTTCCTCTCCTAGCGCATTTCACATGCGGATGCGCGCGCAATTCACGCGCTGCTGACCTGCATTGAACCGGTGGCGCGGCCGAGCGAGCGCTGGTAGCGCACGATGCGCACGATCGAGAAGACGGTGAGCGCCAGGAAGAACAGCACGATGGGATGCGAGGTAAACAGCTCGAGCGGCCGGTCGGCGTAAAGGATGACCGTCTGCCGGATGAACAGTTCGGCCTGCGGCGTGAGCGCGAAGCCGATGATGAAGGCCGCGAAGGAATAGTCCAGCTTGCGCATGAAATATCCGACCACCGCGAAGATCAACGCGATGGCGACATCGAACATGCTGTTGGCGCCGGCATAGGCGCCCGCGATGCAGAGCAGGATGACAACCGGATAGATCACCCGGTTGGGGAAGCTCACCACGAAGGCAAACAGGCGCAGCCCGAACTGGCCGATCAGGAAATTGAACACGTTGGCGATCATCATCGCGGTGAAGATGCCGTAGATCAGCCGCGCGTGATCCTGGAAGATCAGCGGGCCAGGCTGGATGCCGTGCACCAGGAAGGCGCCGATCAGCACCGCGGCGGTGAGGCTTCCGGGGACGCCGATAGCAAGCAGCGGGATGAGGTTGGCGCCGTTGACCGCGCTGTTGGCGGCCTCGACCGCCGCGATGCCTTCGAGCTTGCCCTTGCCGAATTCCTCCGGATCCTTCGAGGCGCGCTTGGCGCTGGCATAGCCGAGAAAGCCGGCGACCACCGCGCCGATGCCCGGCAGGGCGCCGATGCAGGTGCCGATCAGCGCCGAACGCGCCACGGTCTTCTGGCAGGAGCGCCACTCGGCAAAGGTGACGACCTTGTTCTCCGGCGGCACGTCCTTGCCGAAGGGGTTGACGCGCCTGGCAATGCCGGCGCGGCCGAGCACCTGCGCCTCGATCTGGATGATAATTTCCGACAATGCCAGCAAGCCGATGGTCATCGGAATGAGCGAGATGCCGTCGGACAGGTCGACGAAGCCGAACTGCAGCCGCGGCAGGGCCGATTCCGGGTCGAGGCCGATGGTGCCGACCACCGCGCCCATGGCGGCGGCGATGACGCCGCGGATCAGCGACCTGCCCGACAGGCCGGCGATGATGGTGAGCGAGAAAATGAGCACCGCCGACATTTCGGGCGGTCCCATCATCAGCGACACGACGGCGACCGGGGCGGCCACCACGAACAGCACCAGGTCGCTGAACGTGTCGCCGGTCACCGACGAATAGAGCGCTATCTTCATCGCCTTCAGGCCCTTGCCCTTCTGGGCAAGCGGATAGCCGTCATAGGCGGTGGCCGCCGCCTCCGGCGAGCCCGGCGTGTTGAGCAGGATTGCCGCGATCGAACCGCCGAAAGTGCCGCCTTTCATGATGCCGATCAGATAGGCAATGCCGCCGAGCGGCGAGAGATAGAAGGTGACGGGCAGGGCGAGCGCGATCGCCATCGGGCCGTTGAGGCCCGGGATGGCGCCGACGACGATGCCGGTGAACACGCCGAGCGCGACGAACAGCGCATTGTAGAATGTGAGCGCGTCGCCGATGCCGAGGAAAATGTCGCTCATGACCGGGACTTCACGGGAACAGCAGGCCCGAGGGCAGTTGAACGCTGAAGATATTGTAGAGCAGCCAGTTGATCGTGAACGGCGCGATCAACGAAATGCCGATCACCTCGATCCAGTTGAACCTGCGAAACTCGAGCGCGAACATCAGGATCGCGACCATCAGCGTGCCGGCGATGACGAAACCGAGCGTCTTGATGGCGAGGAACGCGAGCACAAGGAACACACCGGCGCCGACGATGAACGCCCAGTTCCGGCGGTCGAGCACCGGCGCCTCGTCGGGCGGATCGGCCGGTTGCCTGATGCGGGTGACGGCGAGCAGCGCCGCCATGGCGACGACGAGCCAGAGCACCGCTAGCGGAAAGAACGCGGGGTCGAGGCCGTAGTCGCTGGATGAGGCGATCTGCTGCGGCACGATGACGAAAATCATCAGCAGGCCGGCCAGCGCGAGCAGTGACCCGGAAATGATGTCCGAGCGTCGCAACGCTTTCTCCCCCTTAAGGTCCGGCCGCGCCTCCGGTGAGGGGGCGCGGCCGGATTTTCAGTCGCGCCGGTCGGGCTACTTGAGTTTCTTGACCAGCGGCTCGACGTCGTCGTGCTGCTTGTTGAGGAACGCGAGGGTTTCCTTCGGGCCACGATACTTGGTGAGCAGGCCGATCTTGTCGTGCAGGGTCTTCTGCACTTCCGGATCCATGATCGCCTTCTCGATCGCCGACACCAGGATCTTGACCCGGTCCTCCGGCACGCCCTTCGGCGCCGACAGCATGAAGGTGTCGGTGAAGGTAAAGTCGTAGCCGAGCTCGTTCAGCGTCGGGATGTCCGGGTAATCCTTCATCCGCTCCGCCGACATGGTGGCGAGCGGCTTCATCGTGCCGGCGCGGACCTGCTCGGTCCACCCGCTGCCGCTCCAGGTCGCGTCGATATGTCCGCCGAGCACTTCCTTGATGCCGACGGCGCCGCCCTTGACCGGGATGACCTTGAATTCGGCACCTGACTTGGCCGATATCGCCATCACCATCAGGCGCGAGGCCGAAACCTGCGAGGCGAAGGTGATCGGCTTGCCGCTCTTCTTGTGTGCGTCGAGCATCTCCTTCAGCGTGTTGTAGGGACTGTCCTTCTTCACCACGATGGCGTCGGACGGATAGGTCAGCGTCGCCAGGTGGGTGAAGTCGCCGATCTTGTAGGTGAGGTTCTTGTTGATCTGCGGGGTCAGCGTGTAGGCAGCACTGGCGCCCATGCCGATGGTGTAGCCGTCCGGCTCGGCATTGATGAGCTGGGAGGCCATTACCGTGCCGCCGCCGCCCGTCTTCTGCACGGCGACGACCGGCTGCCCGAGAATCTTGGACATCTTGTCGGCGATCAGCCGGCCGGTGGTGTCGACGGCGCCGCCCGGGCGGAAGCCGATATACATGGTAATCGGCTTGCTCGGGAAATCCGCTGCGGTGGCAAGACCGCTGGTCAGCGTCAACGCGAACGTTGCCGCCGACAGCGTCAGGATTTTCGCAAAGCCCAGTCTCATGTTCTTCCTCCCTTATTGAAGTTCGCCCCTCACGACGAGCGGCAATTCACGTGTCGTCTCGGGGAACGGCGGCGCGCCACGCCGGGTCACGCCGTCGTTCCGGTCGTTTATCCGCAGACAAGGCGACAAGTCCTCATCGCGGATATCCCTCGTAATCCGGCTGGATGCGGACATCGATGAGGTAACACCGGCCGGCTTCGACTGCCGCGATGCCGGCAGCCATCGCATCCTTCAGTGCATTCCGGTCCTGCACCGGCCCGGCGCCATCGAAACCCTGCGCCTTCGCCATCGCGAGAATGTCGACCTCCGGATCGGCAATACGCTGTCCGACCGAAGCCGTATCGGTGGCGCGCCGGCGTGCCAGCGACGTTGTGACCTGGTGCTGCTCGTCGATGTAGTAGCCGGCATTGTTGGCGATCACGAGCAGCATCGGTATGCGGTAGCGCGCGGCGGTCCACAGCGCGGACACGCCCATCAGGTAGTCGCCGTCGCCGAACACGGCGACCGGCAGGCGGCCGCTGTCGCGCAGCGCAAGCGCCGAGCCGACCGCCATGCCGGGCGCGCCGCCGATGCCGGCGGCGCCGTCGGCACCGAGATAGGCAAGCGGATGGCGGACCGGCAGCGCGCCGGCGTGCCAGCCGAGCGGCGCCCGCATCAGGCAATACGGTTTGCCGGCGAGCGCGGTCTCGATCGCGGCGCCGATGTCCCACAGGCCGATCGCATTCGGGTCGCCGCTGACCGGGGCAATGCGTTCCGGCCTGATATGGGCCGCCTCTGCGGTCGCCAGTCGTTCAGCCGCCCGCTGCCGGAATGAGTCGTCGGCACGCGCCTCGAGTTCGTGCAGAAGCGCGGGGACCACGCGGTCGGGCTCGGCCAAAATGTCGAGATCGACGGCGGTGAGCCCCATGTGGTCGCGGGTCCAGCCGCGATGAACGAAATTGTCGAGCGAGCAGCGGATGACGGTCGCCGGAATGTTTGCCTCGCCCCAGGCCTGCCGGAACAGCGTCGCCTGATCCCACCAGTCGAGGCTGAGCACCACGTCGGCGTCCCGCAGGATCTGCACGCCCTCGTCCGGCGTGAAGGCGATGGCCGGATCGGGGCCGTGCAGCGGATGGTCGGTGGGGAAGGCGCCGGCCACCTTCAGATCGGTGAGTACGCGCGCGCCCAGCATCTCGGCGAGCTGTACGCGCTTGGCCCAGGCGCCCTCGTCGCGCGAGACACGGCCGGCCAGGATCACCGGCGATGTCGCCTCCGCCAGCAGTGCGGCGGCGCTGGCGACCAGTTGCGGATCGGGTGCCGGTGATGCGGGCGCGCGATAGCGGGCGACATTCGGTTTGGCGTCCCGTGGGTACGGGAGGCTGTCCTCCTGCAGGCGCTGGTCGAGCGTGATGCAGACCGGCGCCTTCGGCGCGGCCGTCGCCATCTGCATGCCGCGCAGGACCGATTCCACCGCCGCCTTCGGCGACAAGGGCGTGTCATCCCATTTGACGTAGTTGCGCACCAGCGCCGCCTGGTCCGACACGCTGTGAAGCCAGTCGATCGGCGTGCGCCGCCGCGCCGAGTCGAGCGGCCCGCTGCCACCGAGAATGAGCACCGGCATGCGGTCGCACCAGGCGTTGTAGACCGCCATGGCGGCGTGCATCAGACCGACATTGCAGTGGACGATGACGCCCATCGGCCTGCCGGTGACCCGCGCATAGCCGTGCGCGATGGCCACCGCATTTTCCTCGTGCAGGCAGAGCAGCATCTCCGGCCGCGCATTGCCGAGATGGTTGACGAGGCTCTCGTGCAGTCCGCGAAAGCTCGAGCCCGGGCAGATGGCGACGTATTCAAGCCCGATGTCGCGCAGCAGCTCGGCGAAGGTGTCGCTGTTCCAGAACGTGCCGTCGAAGCCGGCCGGCACCTGCTGGCCGGGGACGTCGATGGTCGAAATGCGTTTGGCGGTGGTCGGCGCGTTCACGCTCGTGCCCTCGCTCCCTGCGGATTGTTATTGCGGCGCAGCGCCTTGGCGGCCGCCACACCGATTGGTGGGCAGCGAACCACCCGTCGATAAATCGGTCAAATAGAAATATGCTATCAATCATTCCAAATATCGGAATAATTAGAACCGGGGGTCTGGTCATGCGTATCGGTCTGAGCCTGCCGCGCATCCGCAGCTTCGTCGCCGTGGCCGAGGAGCGCCAGTTCCGCCGTGCCGCGGAAAGGGTCGGGCTGTCGCAGCCGGCATTGAGTGCGCAGTTGCGCGAGCTGGAAGAATATCTCGGTGCGGCGCTGCTCAGCCGGACCACGCGCAACGTGCGGCTCACCGCGGAAGGCGAAAAGTTTCTCCAGCGCGCCCGCAACATTCTCGCCGATCTGGAATCGGCGGTGCTGGAAGTGCGCGACCAGGCCTCGCTCCGGCGCGGACGGCTGGCGGTCGCATCGATCCCGTCGGTGGCCTCGCGCATCCTGCCCGGCATCGCGGCCAACTTTCAGCAGCAATTTCCCGGCATCGACGTGCAGGTCATCGAGCTCGGCGCCCGCGACGTCCAGCGCTGTGTGGCCGGCGGCGACGCCGATTTCGGCATCGCCGCCAGGCCCGACCGCAACAGCGAACTCGCCTTCACCTTCATGCTGCGAGACCGCTTCGTCGGGCTGGTGCCGACGAACAGTCCGCTGGCAGGGCGGCGGCGCGTGCATCTGCGGGCCCTGTTCGAATATCCGCTGATCACCACCGTGCCCGGCACCAGTATCCGCTCGACGCTGGAGCGCGCCTGTCAGGAGCACGGCCAGTCGTTGCGCGTCACCCACTCGGTGACGCAGCACCAGACCGTGGTCGCCATGGTCGGCGCCGGCCTCGGCGTTTCGCTGCTGCCAGATCTCAGCCTGACCGAGAATACCGAGGTCGCCCGGGTGATGGTGGTCGATCCGCAGATCACCCGCGACCTCGGCGTGGTCCAGCGCAAGGGCGAGGCCGCCTCGTCGGCGGCGCGCGAATTCATCGGCGCGTTGCAGCAGACCTTCGGCGACCTGGAACTGGCGCTATAGGCCGGAGTCCTGCAGGAACGCATTGATCGTGTCCGACAGGCCGTCCGGGTTGTCGCCGGCGAGGTCGTGGCTGCCTTCGATCTCGATGACGCGGGCACGCGGGTTCAGCGACCTGACCTTGTCGAGCGTTTCCGGCGCGAACATGTCGGATTGGCTCGCGCGGACGACCAGTGTGGGAATCCGCATTTCGGTCAGCATGGGCCAGAGGAATTCGGGCACCGGCGCCGACTTGCCGGTTTCCAGCGCCTTCCGGAAATTGTCGCGGAAGTGCAGGTCGCGCCTGAGCGCGTAGCCCTTGTCGGTCCTGGTGAGGAAGGCTTTCCAGCGCGCGCGCCGTGCTGCATCGGACGTTGCCTCGTGGTGATAGCTCATCGCGTCATCCACTGACGCAAACACGTCGGGCTGGCCGCCAATGCGCTCGGCCACGTGACGGCGGCCGGCGGGCGCGAGGTCCGGCGCGAAGTCGACGCAGACCAGCCCGGCGGCGCGCTCCGGCTTCCAGCCGGAGGTGGCAAGCGCGACGCGGCCGCCGAAGGAGTGGCCCATCAGCACGGCCCTGTCCCAGCCCAGCGCGTCGAGCACGGCGATCACGTCACCGCTCAGGGTGTCGAGCTTGTAGTCGCGTTGCGGGCTCCAGCTCGATTCACCGAAACCGCGCATGTCGATGGCCACGACCTCGCGGTCCTGCGCGATGCGCCCTGCCACCGGCATCCAGTCGTACGAAAAGAACGACAGGCCGTGCACGATCAGCACCGGCGTCCGGCCGGGCACGCCGACCTTGCGGTAGAAGATCTCGACGTCGCCCGATGACACGCGGCCGGTGGCGGGTTGATTGGGTGGTGTCATGGTCTGAAGACAATGATTTGTCATGGCCGGGCCTGTCCCGGCCATCCCGCTTGGGACGGCAATGGCCACCCAGGCGGGGTCACCGGGACGAGCCCGGTGACGATTAGGTGTTACGCCCGGCCTACCACGATGCCCATGCCGGTGATCCATTCCGGCACCAGGTGGTAGTATTTCAGCTCGTTCTGCAGCTTGCCCATTGCCTTGGCCGCGGCGGCGGCGGCGACCCAGGTGCGCACCTCGTGCGCGCCGAAGCCGGCGACGCGGTCGATCTCGGCATCGGTCATGCTGTCGAAGTCCTCGAGCCTGGCGTCGACAAAGCTCTTGAGGAAGTTGTGGTCCCATTGCTCGTCGGGCGGCAGGCACGGGCCCTTGCCGACGACCAGGTCGCGGGCGGCGCGGATGACCCGGTTCTCGCGCGCGTCGAGCTCGTCCTGCGAGGGCTCGCGCCGCTCGATCAGCCGTTTGGCCACTTCGGGCGGGCTCATCTCCAGCCGCGGGGTCGGTTTGCCGGTTACGGGATTCAATACGCCCAAGG
>CAZUDR010000139.1:0-8128 GCA_964618715.1 uncultured Undibacter sp.
AACCAATGCCTCACAATTGGCGAGATACGCCGTCGAACTGAAGGGTTACGGTGTCGAACGCGTCAATGTTTCACTCGACACGCTCGATCCGGCCAAGTTTCGCGCCATCACCCGCTGGGGCGATCTCGAGAAGGTTCTGGCCGGGATTGATGCCGCGCAGGCCGCCGGGCTGAAGGTCAAGATCAACGCGGTGGCGCTCAAGGGCGTAAACGAGGACGAACTGGCCGACATGGTGACATGGGCACACGGACGCGGCATGGACCTGACCGTGATCGAGGTGATGCCACTGGGAGACGTCGACGAGGCCAGACTCGATCAATACCTCCCGCTGTCGATGGTGCGTTCACAACTGGCGGAGCGGTTCACGCTCGAGGACATCGACTATCGCACCGGCGGCCCTGCCCGCTATGTGCGGGTGAAGGAAACCGGAGGACGGCTCGGCTTCATCACGCCGCTTACTCACAATTTCTGCGAGTCTTGCAATCGGGTGCGCATCACCTGCACGGGCACGCTCTATATGTGCCTCGGCCAGGAGGATGCGGCTGACCTGCGCCGGCCGTTGCGCGCCTCCGAAAGCAACGAGTTGCTTTACGCCGCCATCGACGAGGCGATTTCGCGCAAGCCGAAAGGGCACGATTTCGTCATCGACCGCCGCCACCAGGGGCCCGCAGTATCACGCCACATGAGCGTAACCGGCGGCTAGTTCCTCTCACCGGATGTCGAATGCCTGTTCACGGTCAGGACGGGCGATTGCACTTTTTCTGCAGCCGGAGCTTCGTTCCGCTCGCTGGTGCGGACACGAACTGGCGCGGGCGAATGTTACAATTTGTCCATTCGTCTAGGCCGGATGTGGGCCAGGTTGGGCTGCACAAGCCCCGAGAACACAGCGGCAACGCAATAATTCCCATATCTGCCAATGACTTCCGTGTGATCGCCCAGGTCGTTCGGCCATCGGGCATCGACCACGCCCGAAGCAAGCGGCGCTTCGCGCGTCCAAATAGCCATTGACGCCCAACCGCGCCATCGGCTTAGGTTCGCATGCTGGGCCAAGGCGCAAGCTTTGGGGAATAAACGAGAAAATTATCAGCAACAGGATCACCGGCCCGCGCGGCCGGTTGATCGAGGGGAGAAGCACAGAGGTGCCTTCAGAGCGATGCCCTTGTCGGCGTCGCTGGAAGCCCGTTTTCGGCGGCACCGCACCGAGCGTGCCTTACCGAACCGCATATAGCGCGCCCTACCAAACTGTGTTTCTATTCGACCACGTTTTGCGTGCAACGCAACGCGAAATTGCGGGTTCGACTGCAATCGGTTCGCAATCCACACGGAGGGGAAAGTATGAGCGAGATGAAAAAGATGGATCGGCGTTCGTTTATGAAGACCAGCGGTCTCGTGGCCGGCGCTACGGCCGCGTCGTCCCTGGCGATGCCGGCAGTGGCGCAGTCGCGCATTGAAATGGCCATTGTTTCGACGTGGCCACGCGACTTTCCGGGTCTCGGAATCAGCGCCCAGCGTCACGCCAAACGCATTGAGGAACTCACCAACGGTGAGATCAAAGTGACCTACTATGCGGCGGGCGAGCGCGTCGGTGCCTTCGCATCGTTCGATGCCGTCGCCTCCGGCAACGCCCAAGCCTATAACGCGGCAGAATATTACTGGAAGGGCAAGCACCCGGGCTTTGCGTTCTACACGGCCGTTCCGTTTGGCCTGATCTACCAGGAGATGGATGCCTGGATCAAATATGCCGGCGGCCAGGAGCTGTGGGATGAATTGTCCGACCAGTTCGGCCTCAAGGCGTTCGCCGTCGGCAATACCGGCGTACAGATGGGCGGCTGGTTCAACAAGGAGATGATCACCGCCGCCGACTTCAAGGGTCTCAAGATGCGCATCCCGGGCCTCGGCGGCGACGTGCTCGCCAAGCTCGGTGCCTCCCCGGTATCGCTGCCCGGCGGCCAGATCTACGAGAACCTTGTGTCCGGCGCGATCGACGCCACCGAGTGGGTCGGTCCGTACAACGACTACTTCATGAAGTTCTACGAGGCGGCCAAGTTCTACTACTACCCGGGCTTCCATGAGCCGGGATCGATGCCTGCCTTCGGTATGAACAAGTCGTGGTGGAGCAAGCTGTCGAAGACCCATCAGGCCATTATCGAGGCGGCCTGCGACGAAGAGAACTCGCGCCAGATGGCCGAGACAACGGCCAATAACGGAACGTACCTGACCAAGCTGGTCAAGGATCACGGCGTCAAGCTGAAGAAGTTCAGCGACGAAATCTACGACAGCTTCGGCGATGCATCAGCGGCGGTGTTCGAGGAGACTCGCCAGCACGACAAGCTGACGGGGAAGATCTACGAGAGCTTCCTAAAGGCACGCACCGACATCGGCGGCTGGACGGGTTACGCGGACGCCGCTTTCGTAGCTCAACGTAACCGCGTGTTGAAGCTGTAAGCTCCTCGGCGAAACGTTTGGCAAGAAATGGGGACGGGGCGATGCCCCGTCCCTCTTTTGGGGGGAGCTTGACGCTGCATGGCTGATTCGGCCCATGCCGATACCGCGCCGGTGTCCGCGTCATCCGCAACCGCGCCGCTGACGATAACGCTTTGCCGCGTCTTCGCCTGGGGCATGATCGGCGCCCTCTTCGCTTTTCTGATCAACAATTACCTGAATTATTGGCAGCATTGGCCAACTGCGGAGTCGGTTCTGGCCGGCCAATTCAGCACCCTTGGCCTGGTCCAGGTCGCGCTCTACGTGCTCGCAATCGGCGCCGCTATCAGTTACGTGCTGCGCTCGCCGACAAGCCTTCTGCGGCCGGACAGCGAACGCATTTACGCAATGACCGCCTTCATCGTTCGTGCTGCCTTCTGGTCGGTGCTCTTGATCGGCATCGCTGACGCCATCGTTTCATTCCTTCGCGTCGAGGACTTCCTGCCAGCCGTCGTCGGCCACGAACTCACCATCGACCTGGGACGATCGAGCTTCCGTGGCGCCTGGGTGCATTTCCCGATGATCGCCATTGGGATTGTGATCGCCTGTTTCCGTCACGGCCTCGGCTTTCCCTGGCTCGCCCTGCTTGTAGTGATTGCGGAGATGCTGATCGTCATCAGCCGCTTCGTTTTCTCGTACGAACAGGCGTTCATGGCCGACCTGGTGCGCTTCTGGTACGCCGCACTCTTCCTGTTTGCCAGCGCCTACACGCTCTTGGAGGAAGGCCATGTCCGCGTTGACGTGCTCTATGCGGCGTTTACGGACCGCAACAAGGGTATCGCCAATGCGATCGGCTGCGTTCTGCTCGGTATGACGGTGTGCTGGGTCGTCATCATCTACGGCATGGGCAGCCAGTCCGCGATCATCAACAGCCCCCTGCTGAGCTTTGAGGTGACGCAGACCGGCTTCGGCATGTACGTCAAGTACTGGATGGCCGCATTTCTCGCCATCTACGCCATCACGATGCTCATGCAGTTCTCCGGTTATTTTCTCGAATCGGTTGCCGATGTGCTTGGTCAGCCCGGCAAGCGGGTGCCTGAGACCGGTGTCGCCCACGAGCACTACGAGACCTGAGCGTCGGGCATGGAAATCATTTTCATCGTCATCCTCATCCTGCTGATGATTGCCGCTCTGGGCATGGGGTTCCCTGTCGCATTCGCCCTGCCCGGTTCGGCTGTCATTGCGGTGACACTGGCGGCGATTTGCGGATGGTTGTTCTTCGGCAATGTCGACGCATTTTTCACGCAGGACGGCCCCTCGGAGTGGCTGACAGCGGGCGTCACCAATTTCCGCGGCGTCTACTGGGATCCAGATCGCGACACGTTGATCGCGATTCCACTCTTCGTTTTCATGGGCATCATGCTGCAGCGGTCACGCATTGCCGAGGACCTGCTGGTGACAATGGCGCAATTGTTCGGCCCGGTAAGAGGAGGCCTCGGCATCTCGGTCGTGTTCGTCGGCGGCCTGCTGGCGGCTACCACCGGCATCGTCGGCGCCACCGTGGTGGCCATGGGACTCATTTCGCTGCCGGCGATGCTGCGGAACAACTATTCGCATCCGATCGCTACCGGCACCATTGCCGCGTCCGGCACACTCGGCCAGATCATCCCGCCTTCGATCGTGCTGATCATCCTCGCCGACCAGCTGGGCAGCGCCACCGACCAGGCAAGCGCAGCGCGCAAGGCCCTATACAAAGTGTCGACAGGCGACCTGACGATGCCCGGCCAGTTCGACGTCTCGTCGACCAGCGCCGGCGAGATGTTTCTTGGCGCCCTCGTGCCGGGACTGCTGCTTGTCGCCGTCTACATCATTTTTATTTTCATCATTGCATTCCTGAGACCGAATGTTGCACCTGCCGTGCCCTATGACGGCAAGTACGACCTGCAGTTTGCGGGCCGTGTCATCATGGCACTGGTGCCGCCGCTGGCACTCATCTTCATTGTGCTCGGCTCGATCATCATGGGCATTGCCACGGTGAATCAGGCCGGCGCCGTCGGCGCCGCCGGCGCCATGGTAATGGCAAGCTACCAACTGTATCAGGGCAAACCGCGTGCCTACTGGCCGGCAATTCTTGCACTCGTCTCCGTCGCGGCAATTATCGTGTGCGTGCAGATCCACCCCATCAATGTGAAGAAGCTGACGACCCACGCCGATTACATCTGGCTGGTGATCGCTTCGATCGCTGTCATCGGGCTTGTCGCCGCCCTGCTGTGGAGCGGATGGCGGACCTTTGTCACCGACAACACGCTGCAAGGGGTGATGATCGAGACCGCCAAGACCTCCTCGCTGGTCTTCATCATCCTGATGGGCGCGGCGATGCTCACCGCAGCATTTCGGGGTTTCGGTGGCGAGGAACTGGTGAAGCATTTCCTCACCGGCCTGCCGGGCGGGTTCTGGGGACAGTTCTTCACCGTGATGGCGGTGATCTTCATTCTCGGCTTCTTCCTCGACTTTATTGAAATCGCCGTCGTGGTGGTACCGATCGTGGCGCCTATCCTGCTCACAGACCCGCAGGCCAACGTTACCGCGGTGTGGCTGGGCGTAATGATCGGCGTGAACATGCAGACCTCCTTCCTCACGCCGCCTTTCGGCTTTGCCCTGTTCTATCTCCGCGGCGTTGCGCCCGCGTTCGTCAAAACGCTGTCGATGTACAAAGGAGTCATTCCGTTTATTCTGATGCAGCTGCTGGTTCTCGTGATCGTCGCGTACACGCCCCGGCTGGTAAATTATCTGCCGCAGCGCGTGCTGCTGTCGGCGACGACTGCACCGCCACCGATCAATCCCGGCCTGCAGTATTGCCTTGAGCAATACGTGGCCGGCGAATTCGCCGACCGCGGCGACCAGATCCGCGCGGCCATCGCCAGGGTCCGCCAGCTCGATCTGTCGAGTCTGCCGGAGGATATGCGCAAGGATCTGACGGAGAGTTTCGCCAAGGCGGAAACCACATTCGCGCTCATGGACAATGTCGTGAAGGCAGACGCCGCAATCGAGCAGCGCGCGGACAGCTACGCGCCGCTGCATCATCAGGTGCGCGACATCCAGGCCCGCATTCGTGTGATCGACGCGCAGATCAAGGAATTGAAGGATGATGTCGTCCGCGTCCCGGATGAAAACCAGAGACTCAGGAAACAGCTGCAGGATCGCGTGGCGGCGCTCGAGACCGAGCGCAAGCAGATCGAGTCCACCATCCCGGCCAGCTGGGACAGCGAGCACAAGGCGTTCCGTCAGCTGCTGGCCGAGGACCGGCGCGCACGGCTCACCTACCGTCGCGGGATGGACACCGCCTACGAGCCGGTGATGAATGCAGTCCGGATTATCGGCTCGGTCCCGGACCTGGCAGCGCTGCAGGCCGAACTGGAAGGCCTGCGCGGAATCATCAACAGCCAGCCGGCGGAGACGGCGGCCGCGCAGATCGAGTCAGTACAGAGCAAGGTCGGCGCCATTCCCGGTGCAAACTCCGTACGCTCAGGCCTTTACCAGGCACGCCGCGCGCTGACGAAACGAGAGCCGGACAAGAATGAGGCGCTGAAGGAACTCGACAAGGCGATCCAGACCTATGAAAGCGAGGTTGAATGGCGGCGCAAGGCTGCGCAGGACTTGCTGCCCGGGCTGCGCAATTACGACGAAACGATCCGCGACACCATCGGCCTGCGCAAACAGGAGCGAGTGCCGAAGGACGTCGTGCCGACAATCGCCGCGTGCAACGCCTACCACCACGACGTTTCGCTGCAGTTCTAGGCCGCCCGTCACGCCTCTATGACGATCTTCGGCGCGGCGCGCCCTGCCCCGGCAGCGCCGACGAGCTGGTCGCGCACCCTGGCGGCAATGTCCCGATAGATGCGCGCGTGTTCGCCGTCCGGTTCAGTGGCCACGACCGGCAATCCGGAATCGGATTTCTCACGGATCGTCATGTGCAGCGGGACTTCGCCAAGGAAGGGAACGCCCTGGCGCTCAGCCTCCTTGTGCGCGCCGCCATGCCCGAAAATGTCAGAGCGCTCGCCGCAGTTCGGACACAGGAAATAGCTCATGTTTTCCACCAGGCCGAGAACCGGAACGTTGACCCGCTTGAACATGGCGATGCCACGGCGTGCGTCGATCAGGGCAAGATCCTGCGGCGTGGAGACGATGACCGCGCCCTTCAGCGGAACCTGCTGCGCCATGGTGAGCTGCGCGTCGCCGGTGCCCGGCGGCATGTCGACGACCATGACGTCGAGCTTGCCCCATTCGACCTCACGCAACATCTGGGTGATGGCTGACATGACCATCGGTCCGCGCCAGATCATCGGCGTTTCCTCGTCGATCAGGAAGCCGATCGACATGACGGAGAGGCCATAGCGACTGATCGGCTTCAGCCGCGTGCCACCGACCGTTTGCGGCTTCTCCTTGATAGCGAGCAGTTTCGGCAGCGAGGGGCCGTAAATGTCGGCATCGAGAAGGCCGACCTTCATGCCGAGATCGCGCAGGCCGAGCGCCAGGTTGACCGCGGTGGTCGATTTGCCGACGCCACCCTTGCCGGAGGCGACTGCGATCACAGCCGCGACGCCGGGAACACCTGGCGGCGTATTGTCCGCAGGATGGGCGGGGCGCCGGGCGGCGCCGGCAGGCGCTGCCTGTTGCGGTGCTGCACCGGCAGCCCGTTCGGCAGTCAGGGCGACGAGCGCGGACTGCACACCGGGCACCGCGCGCACGGCCTCTTCCGCCGCCTTGCGCACCGGCTCCCATAGCTTGACCGCCGCGGCGTCGACCGTGATGGAGAAGAACACCTTGCCGTCGGTAACGACGACGTCGGACAGGACCCCGGCGTCGGTCAACGTCCTGCCTCCGGGCGCCGATACCCGGGCCAGCGCGCTGAGAACCTGTTCCTTGCCTACAGTCATGACAGCCACCCTCGCCCTGCGGGCCCCTTGCCGGGTCAACATAGGTACCGTGGCGCAAGCGTCAATGCGCCCCGCGCCCCGGGTTGACGCGTCCGCCTTCGCGGGTGACCTATTGCAAGATGGCGGCGCTGATTGCCGACCAAACCGGTATTGGGAGGACGACGATGGCGAAGGTGGCGTTTCTCGGTCTGGGCGTCATGGGATACCCCATGGCCGGGCATCTCAAGAACAAGGGCGGCCATGAGGTGACCGTGTACAACCGCACCGCCGCCAAGGCCGAGAAATGGGTCAAGGATCATGGCGGCAAGTCGGCGCCTACCCCGAAGGCGGCAGCAGAGGGCCAGGATTTCGTCATGGCCTGCGTCGGCAACGACAATGATCTGCGCGAGGTCACGCTCGGCCCGAATGGATGCTTCGCCGGCATGGGCAAGGGTTCGGTCTTCGTCGACCACACCACAGCCTCGGCAGAGATCGCGCGGGAACTGCACGCGGCCGGGAAGAAGGCTGGATTTGCGTGTATCGATGCACCGGTATCAGGCGGCCAGGCCGGCGCCGAAAACGGCGTCCTGACGGTGATGTGCGGCGGCGAGGCAGAGCCGTTTGGACGCGCCGAGAAAGTGATCGCTGCCTATGCCCGTGCGTGCAATCTGATCGGTCCTCCGGGTGCCGGTCAGCTCACCAAGATGGTCAACCAGATCTGCATCGCCGGTCTCGTGCAGGGCCTTTCGGAAGGTTTGCATTTCGCAAAGCGGGCCGGCCTCGATGTGGAG
>CAZUDR010000140.1:0-8090 GCA_964618715.1 uncultured Undibacter sp.
AACCAGCAGGCGCAGAATGCCCAGGCAGGCGCCGCCACTCCCGGCAGCCAGCAGGACTTCGTCGTCAACGTCGGCGACCGCGTCTTTTTCACCACCGACTCAACGGATCTTTCGCCGCAGTCCCGCGACACGCTCGACAAGCAGGCGCAGTGGCTCGGCAACTACAGCCAGTACACCTTCACCATCGAGGGGCATGCCGACGAGCGTGGCACCCGCGAGTATAACCTGGCGCTGGGCGCCCGGCGCGCGCAGACTGTGCGCGACTATCTGATCTCGCGCGGTATTGCTGCCAACCGCATGCGCACGATCTCCTACGGCAAGGAACGCCCGGTCGCCGTCTGCAATGATATCTCGTGCTGGTCGCAGAACCGCCGTGCCGTCACCGTGCTCAACGCCAGTTCGTAAACTGACCTGAGGCCCGCGCAATCGACGTTGGCGCGGACGCGCGGGCACGAGTCGAAATCTCCGTGGTCCGGGCGCTTCGGCGGCGGCAGAACGCTGCCGCGGGCTCACTTGCAAATTCGGGCGAATTGCGGAACCTTCGTGCGACGCTCAGCCGTCATCATGCGGCGCGATAATGCGTCCCGGGGGTGAGGACATGGCGAGACGGCTCCGGGCCGGACGGCAGGGACACGCGGCAGTTCTGTTCGCGGCGATGATTGCTCTCTCTGCCTGCGAGGAACGCAACACCTACGTGCCGCCGCCGCCGCCGCAGGTCACGGTGGCCAAGCCGGAAGTACGGACGGTCACTGAATATCTGCTAGCCACCGGCAACATGGCTGCCATCAACAGCGCCGATCTGGTGGCGCGCGTGGCCGGCTTCGTGCAGGCGATCAAGTACAACGACGGCGATTTCGTGAAGAAGGGGACGGTGCTCTTTATCATCGAGCAGGAGCCCTATGAGCTGAAGGTCACGGAAGCCAAGGCATCCGAGGAGAGTGCCCGCGCCACCCTGGTCAAGGCCCAGGCTGAGTACGAACGTCAGGCCGATCTCATCACGAGCGGCAGCACGACGAAGGCCAAACTCGACGACGCGACCGCCAGCCGTGACAGCGCCCACGCCAGTCTCGAGCAGGCGACCGCCAGCACCAAGCAGGCCGAGCTCGACTACAGCTACACCAGCGTGGCCGCCCCGTTTGACGGCGTCGTCACGGCGCGGCAGGTCTCGGTGGGTGCCTATGTCGGCAGCGGAACAACGCCGACGGTCCTGGCGACGATCATCCAGGTCCATCCGATCTATGCTGACTTCACCGTCAACGAGCAGGACGTCCTGCGCATCCGTGCCGAGATCCGCAAGCGTGACCTCCGTCCCAAGGACCTCAAGAAGATACCGGTCGAGGTCGGATTGCAGACGGACGAAGGTTATCCGCACCGGGGCCATATCGATTATGCCGCGCCCAACGTCGACGCATCGACCGGGACGCTCGCCGCCCGTGCAATTTTCGACAACGAAAAGCACGTCATGCTGCCCGGCATGTTTGTCCGCGTGCGCGTTCCGACCGAACTGAAGAACGACGCACTCCTTGTCCCCGACAGCGCGCTCGGCAACGACCAGGGCGGGCGCTACCTGCTGGTCGTTGGCAAGGACAATGTGGTCGAGCAGCGGACCGTCCAGATCGGCCAGCGCGAGGGTACGTTGCGTGTCATCCGGGAGGGACTGAAGGCGGACGATCAGGTCATCGTGGCCGGCCTCCTGCGCGCAATCCCCGGCCAGAAGGTCGATCCGCACTCCGCCGATGCCGCGCCCGGCGCGAAGTAGCAGGCCGGTGCCATGATCTCGAAATTCTTCATCGAGCGGCCCGTTCTCGCCAACGTCATTGCAATCCTGACAGTCGTCATCGGCCTGGTGGCCCTGGTGGCACTCCCGGTCGCCCAGTATCCCGACGTCGTGCCGCCGACCGTGCAGGTGACCACACGGTACCCCGGCGCCAGCGCGCGCACCGTCATCGACACGGTGGCATTGCCGATCGAGCAGAAGGTCAATGGCGTCGAGGGCATGATCTACATGCAGTCGTTCGCCGCCGCCGACGGATCGTATTCGCTGACTGTGACCTTCGACATCGGCACCGACCTCAATTACGCGCAGGTCCTGGTGCAGAACCGGGTGTCGTCAGCGCTCTCTGCATTGCCCGACGCGGTACAGACGCAGGGCGTGGTCGTCGAGAAAAGGTCGACCTCGATCCTCGAAATCGTCACCCTGACCTCGCCCGACGAGCGCTACGACAGCCTCTTTATGGCGAATTACGCCACCATCAATCTCACCGACGAGCTTTCGCGCCTGCCCGGCGTCGGCAACGTCACGGTGTTCGGCTCCGGACAGTATGCGATGCGCATCTGGCTCGACCCCGACAAGATGAAGGCGCGCGATCTTGTCGTCACCGACGTGATCAGTTCGCTTCAGCAGCAGAACACGCAGGTGACGGCCGGACAGATCGGCATGCCGCCGGGATCCCGCGACTCGGCATTTCAGTACACGTTGAATGTCGCCGGCAGGCTCGACGACCCCGCACAGTTCGCCGACGTTATCGTCAAAACCGGATCATCCGGGCAGATCACCCGCGTTCGTGACATCGGCCGTGTCGAACTCGGCGCGCAGACATACGGGCAGATATTCACGCAGGACGGCAAGTCAGCCGCGGGCCTGGCAATCTTCCTCGCGCCGGGCGCTAACGCGCTGGACGTCGCCAAGGAAGTTAATCGCCGCATGACCGAGCTCGCGAAGACGTTCCCGCCCGGGCTCGTCTACGGGATTCCGTTCAATACAACGGTGTTTGTCGAAGCCTCGATCAACGAGGTTTACATGACGCTGTTCGAGGCGACGATTCTGGTGCTGATCGTCATCCTCGTGTTCCTGCAGGACTGGCGGGCAATGCTGGTGCCGGCCACCACGGTGCCGGTGACCATTATCGGCGCCTTCACGGCCATGTGGGCGCTCGGCTTCACGGTCAATTTCGCCACGCTGTTCGCCGTCGTGCTGGCGATCGGCATTGTCGTTGACGACGCCATCATCGTGGTGGAAGGCGCCGCCCACAATATCGACAAGGGGATGACCGGGCCGCAGGCCTCGATCGCGGCCATGCAGCAGCTGTTTGGCCCGATCATCGGCATCACCCTGGTGCTGGTGTCCGTCTTTCTGCCGGCGGCGTTTCTGCCCGGCCTGACCGGACAGATGTATGCGCAGTTTGCCCTGGTGATCGCTGCCACCGCACTGATCAGCGCGATCAATGCGGTCACGCTGAAGCCGACGCAGTGCGCGCTGTGGCTGCGGCCGACAGTGCCGATGGAAAAGCGCAACGTCGCCTACCGTGCCTTTAACGCCGGCTACGTCCGGCTCGAGCATGGTTACACCAGATTCATGGGCGTACTGGTTCGCCACGCCATCATCGTGTCGCTGATCGCGTTCGCCATCATCGCGGGCACCATTTACGCATTCTCGCGCGTCCCGACCGGCTTCATTCCCTACGAGGATCAGGGCTACATGCTGGCGACGGTGCAATTGCCCGACGGCGCATCGCTGGAGCGCACGCAGCGCGTGCTCGACCGGGTGAGCGAGGCGGCGCGCGCGACGCCCGGTGTCGACAAGGTCATCACCATCGCCGGCGTCTCGCCGCTCGACAGCAATGCCTCGATGTCGAGCCGCGGCGTCGCCTATATCATGCTCAAGGAATGGTCGGTGCGCGGCAGGGAGCTGGGCCTGTTGCCGATGCTTACCAGTCTCAACAAGGTTGTCAGCACGATCGAGGAAGCATCCATACGCGTGCTGCCGCCACCGCCAATCCAGGGCATTGGCTTCGCCGCCGGCTTCACCATGCAGGTTAATCTGCAGGACGGCAGCGCGGATTACGTCAAGCTTGCGCGTGTGGTCGCCACGACGGTCGACAACGCCGCGGCGCAATCGAGCGTGCAGATGGCGTTGACGTCGTTCCGCGCCGACACGCCGCAATACGCCATCGAGGTCGACCGGGTGAAGGCGGAATCGCTGAAGGTCAACGTCAACCAGGTGTTCAACGCGCTGTCCGGCTATCTCGGCTCGAGCTACGTCAATCAGTTCACCAAGTTCGGCCGCACGTTCCAGGTCTTCGTGCAGGCCGACGCCGACATCCGCCATCTCATCTCCGACATCGAACAGCTGTCGGTCCGCAACAGCGCCGGCAGCATGATTCCGCTGGGCACGCTGGTCGGGGTCAGATCGGTCAATGGTCCGTCACTGATCAGCCTGTTCAATCTCTATCCGACAGCAACGGTGATCGGCCTGCCGGCGCGCGGCCATTCCAGCGGGGAGATGATCCAGCTGATGGACCAGATCGCCGACCAGACCTTCCCGCCGCACGTGTCTTCCCGGTGGTCGGCAATGTCGT
Source organism: uncultured Undibacter sp. (assembly GCA_964618715.1). Classification (GTDB taxonomy): domain Bacteria; phylum Pseudomonadota; class Alphaproteobacteria; order Rhizobiales; family Xanthobacteraceae; genus Pseudolabrys. Next base: position 4,359 of record CAZUDR010000140.1, read on the forward strand.
ACCAGGAGAACCTGGTCGGCAACCAGATGTATCTCGTCTTCGGCATGGCACTGCTGCTGGTCTATCTGGTGCTGGCAGGGCAATACGAAAGCTGGTTCCGGCCGCTGGCGGTGCTGTTTGCCGTGCCGATCGCGCTGCTCGGACCGGTTCTGGCGCTGACGATGCTCAGGATCGACAACAACTTGTACACCCAGATTGGCCTCGTCCTGCTGATAGCGCTGTCCGCAAAGAACGCAATTCTTATTGTCGAATTCGCGCGCGAGCTGCGCGAGGCAGGCAAACCGCTGCTGGAGTCAGCGGTCGAGGCCGCACGCGTCCGCTTTCGTCCGATCCTGATGACGTCGTTCGCCTTCATCATGGGTGTCGTCCCGCTGGTCCTGGCCACCGGCGCAGGCGCCAACGCGCGGGCCTCCATCGGCCTGTCGGTGTTCAGCGGCATGCTTGCCTCGACCTGTCTTGCGTTGCTGTTCGTGCCGTCCTTCTTCGTCGTGATCCAGAGGTTCGAGGAATGGCGGATCGGGCGCGGCCGCAAAGGCGCGGAGGGGGAAGCGGCCGCGTCATAGGCGCGGTCCGGCTCTGGCCACATTCTGGTCGTACTCAATCGTCTATGCTACGCACTCCCAGCCATTTCAGTCTGACGCACGCCAACGGGCACCGAGTTTCTCGATGACACGCACCCGCTCGCCTCTTGTTCGCACGCTGCCTGCCGCGCTCGCCGTCGCGGTGCTGATGATGCCGGCGGCCGGTGCATTGGCCCAGCAACCCCGCTCCGGCGGCTTTCTCGACAATCTGTTCAAGCCGGATCAGCCGCAGCAGGACGCACAACAGGCCCCGGTGGCGCCGGCCGATGGCTCGGAAGTTTCAGTACGCATCGGCCGCATCGAAAACGCCCTGCGCCAGCTGACCGGTACGATCGAGGAACTGCAACATCAGAACCGGCAGCTGCAGATGCAACTCAGGCGTCTTCAGGACGACACCGAGTACCGGTTTCAGCAGCTGGGCGTAAGAGGCGCCGCCCCGGCGCCGCAACAGCAGCCCGCGGCCGGCCCGCCGCGCAGCGGCACCCCCGGCCAGCGATCGGACGTCTTTGATCCGACGCAGCATCCGGATGCGCCTGGCGCGCCGCGCACACTGGGCAGCCAGGTGCCCGGCGGCATCCCTGACCGCGGCACGGTCGCCGCTGCCGGCAATGATGGCGCCATCGGTGCACCGGGCGGACGCGCGGCCGGTGCGCCGCTCGACCTCAATGCCATCGCCGGCGGCGCGCTGGACCGGCAGGAGGCGGGCAACGGGTCGCCGCCGGGGCCATTGCCCGGACCGCCGCCCAGCAACACCAGCGCCACGGGCACGCAGATGGCGACGCTGCCGCCTTCTGCTTCCCCGAAAGATGAATACGAACTGGCTTACGGCTACGTGCTGCACAAGGATTACGCGCTCGCCACGCGGTCCTTCCGCGATTTCCTCGAGAAGCACCCGGACGACGCGCAGGTGCCGGACGCGCAATACTGGCTTGGCGAGAGTCTTTTCCAGCAGCAGCGCTACCGCGACGCCGCGGAATCGTTCCTCGCGGTCTCGACCAAATATGAGAAATCGGCCAGGGCGCCGGAAGCGCTGCTCCGGCTCGGCCAGTCGCTGGCTGCGCTCAACCAGAACGAGGCCGCCTGTGCCACGCTCGCCGAAGTCGGCCGCAAGTTTCCCCGCGCCTCGTCGGCCGTAAAGCGTGGCGTTGCGCAGGAACAGAAGCGTGTCGGCTGCTGACAAGGCAGTTACCGCTGCCGAAGCGAGCACGCTCTTCTCCGATATCGCAGACATGCCGGCGGTGGTGTTGGCCGTTTCCGGCGGGCCGGATTCGACCGCACTGATGGTGCTTGCCGCGCGTTGGGCGAGGACGCGAAAGCGCAAGCCGGAACTGATCGCGGTGACCGTCGATCACGCCCTGCGTGCAGACGCACGCCGCGAAGCGATTGCCGTCGGCCGGTTGGCCCGCAAGCTCGGCCTCGCACACCGCACATTGCGCTGGACCGGCCGCAAGCCGAAGACCGGCCTGCAGGAGGCGGCACGTGCCGCGCGCTACAGGTTACTGGCCCAGGCCGCGCGCAGCGCGGGGGCGGCTGCGATCCTGACGGCGCACACGCGCGACGACCAGGCGGAAACGGTCCTGATCCGCATGAGCCGGGGCAGCGGCATCAGCGGACTGGGCGCGATGGCGCGGCACTCGATGCTGGCGGGCGAGGACGGTCTCGCGCTCATTCGCCCGCTGCTCGACGTACCCAAGGCGAGGCTGATCGCCACGCTCAGGGCGGCGAAGGTGTCGTTCGCCGAAGATTCGTCCAACCGCGATCCGCGCTTCACCCGGGCGAGGTTGCGCACGTTGATGCCGGCGCTCGCTGCCGAGGGGCTCGATGCCCGCCGGCTGGCGGTGCTCGCACGCCGGTTGCGTCGAGCCGATGCGGCGCTCGAATCGGCGGTCGACCGGGCGATGGCTGAACTGGTCTGGCAGGGTGCGACGGCGGGCTCGGTGACCATGGAAGCGGCGGGCCTGGCGCAGTTGCCTGCCGAGATCGCATTGCGGCTGATCGGCCGGGCCGTGGCGCGCGCGGGCGACGAGGGGCCGGTGGAGCTGGCCAAGCTGGAGGCGCTGAAATCGGCCCTCGATACGGCACTGCAGGCCGAAAACGCGCGTTTCCGGCGCAGTCTGGCCGGTGCCATCGTGACCGTGTCGCGCGGCCGCGTGACCGTCGAGCGCGCGCCCGCGCGCCGTCGCAGAGCCTTAACCACGGCCGGACGTCGCCGGGCGAATCCCGCGAAAACCCGCTAGAATATGAATGTTCGAGGTCTTTCCATGCCGCCCCGTGCTGCCTACATTGTGACGGGCCGGACGTGAATTCGCCTCGAATCCCGGGCATAGGTTGAAGAGCTGCTGCACAATGCGGCGGTCTAGGAACGGCTGATGAACGCAAATCTGCGCAATTTCGCCCTCTGGGTGATCATCGTCCTGCTTTTGCTGGCCCTGTTCACCCTGTTCCAGAATCCGGGTCATCAGACGAATTCGCAGGACATCTCCTTCTCGCAGTTGCTCAACGAGGTCGACCAGGGCCGCGTGCGCGACGTCGTGATCCAGGGGCCGGAAATTCACGGTACCTTTACCAACGGCTCCAATTTCCAGACCTACGCGCCCAATGACCCCGGACTGGTTCAGAAGCTCTACTCCAAGGGTGTTTCCATCACCGCGCGGCCGCAGCAGGACAACGTCCCGTGGTTCGTGTCGCTTCTGGTGTCGTGGCTGCCTTTCATCGCACTGATCGGCGTGTGGATCTTCCTGTCGCGTCAGATGCAGGGGGCGGGCGGCAAGGCCATGGGTTTCGGCAAGTCGCGCGCCAAACTGCTGGCTGAGGCGCACGGCCGCGTCACCTTCGAGGACGTTGCCGGTGTCGACGAAGCCAAGATGGATTTGCAGGAGATCGTCGAATTCCTGCGTGACCCCGGCAAGTTCCAGCGGCTGGGCGGACGCATTCCGCGCGGCGTGCTGCTGGTCGGCCCGCCCGGCACCGGCAAGACGCTGATCGCGCGCGCGGTGGCCGGCGAAGCCAACGTGCCGTTCTTCACCATTTCCGGTTCCGACTTCGTCGAGATGTTCGTCGGTGTCGGCGCCTCGCGCGTGCGCGACATGTTCGAGCAGGCGAAGAAGCACGCGCCGTGCATCATCTTCATCGACGAAATCGATGCCGTCGG